>CACXFY010000049.1 GCA_902767005.1 uncultured Erysipelotrichaceae bacterium | reverse complement strand
TTTTATAATACAATATTAAGTCAATTTTAAAGTAATTAAAAACTATGTGCTATATAACACATAGTTAATTTCTATGGTGTTCCCGACGAGAGTCGAACTCGTGACCTATCGCTTAGGAGGCGATTGCTCTATCCTACTGAGCTACGGAAACGTAAAAGAAGTTTAATTAAACTTCTTGTATTACTGTAATAATCATAGGTTTAGACTCAGTCTCTTTATAGAAGAACTTACCTAATACATCTCTTACATCATTCTTAATTTGTGAATAATCTATTCTTTTAGCATTTAATTCAATATCAGCTTCTATTGCTTCTCTAGCAACTTTTTTAGTCTCTTCTAATAAGTTTTGACTCTCCTTAACATAGATAAATCCTCTAGTTAATATCTCAGGTCCACCTAATATTTGTTTAGTATCTTTATCCAAAGTACAACTAATAATTACAATACCATTTTCTGACAACATTTCACGATCTTTTAATACTAAGTTACCAACATCATCAGTTGTATTACCATCTATTAAGATAGAATCTACATCGATATGTTCTGTACTATTAGTATTTTCTCCATCAATCATTTCAAAAACATCACCATTTAATTTTAAAACAATATTATCTTTAGAGATACCTAAAGCCTCTGCTATTTCAGCATTAACATATTGTTGACGATATTCCCCTTTAACTGGAAAATAATACTTTGGATTCATTAAATCAATCATTAACATTAAATCTTCTCTCGAAGCATGATGTAATAAATGCTTTTTACTAGATAATGCCACAGCATCAGCACCTAACATTGCTACTTCATCCATAATAAGAGCCATTCTCTTTTCAATACCTGGATAACTTGGCTCAGTAATAAAGATAGTATCTGTATCTTTAATCTTAATAAACTTATCATAACCTTTAATAATTCTATCTAAATTAGCAAATGGTTTTTCTTTATCATCATATATTAAGATTACAGTATCTTTATTATCTAAATCAGTTAATGTACCAATAACACTCTTATCTATCTTTAAATATCCTTCATCAATAGCACTATATATTAATTCTTGTAATGGTTTACCCATTATTACTACTTTACGATGTGTTTTACTTACTTCATCAAAAATCTCTTGTATACGTGAATAATGTGCTGTAAAAATAGTCGCAATAATACGGTTCTCAGTATGATTTAATAAATCTTTAATAAAACCATTAATACGATTGTTAGGACTTGTATGACCAGGTTTATCAGCATAAAAAGATTCACAAAGTAAACATAAAACACCTTGTTTACCTACATAAGCTAATTTACCAATATCAGTCTTATAAGAACCTAACATTGATGAATCAAATGTAAAATCTCCTGTATATACTACTGCTCCATCAGGAGTATATAAAACATAACATACAGCATCTGGTATAGAATGTGTAACACTAATAGGAAATACACTATTATTACCAAAATCTAATTTAACATGTGGTTTAATCTCTACAAACTTATAATTATTAACTAATTTTTCATCTATATCTCTCTTAATAATCTCTAAAGTTAATTTAGTACCATAAATAGGTACTTCAGGTAAACTAGTTAATATATCTGGTACTGCACCACAATTACCTTCATGACCATGTGATATAAAAATACCTTTAATATTCTTTCTATTTTTAATTAAATAATCGATATTAGGTATAATATAATCTATACCTAAATTTAAATCATTATCATATTCTAATCCGGCATCAAAAACAAAAATATCTTCATCTACATTAACAACATACATGTTCTTACCATTTTCATTTAATCCGCCAAGTGCAAAAATCTTAATTTTACTCATTTTTTCTCCTTTCATAATAAATCATACACATCGAATAAACAGCATAATAATTATATCAAAAAACAAGGAAAAAGAGAAGTAAAACTTCTCTAATTATTTATCTTCTTTCTTTGTTTCTGTTTTAGCAGCTTTTTTCTTTTTTTTCTTCTTTTTCTTTTCAACTTTCTTTTCTTTTTGAATACTACTAAAGTCAAAACTACTTGTTCTCTCTAACTGATCATATAAATTGTTTTCTTTATCTTTAGAACCTTGAATTACATTAGACTCATCTACCTTAGGCATAGCAGTAGTCATAGTAATTTGTTCTTTAATATACTTATCGGTATATTTCTTTTTCTTTTCAAAGTCTTGAGCAATTATTTCAGTAATATTATATGTAGGAACTTCTTTACCATCCATCTTAGCTTTAATATCAACTACTCTTAATGCATAAGTATAAATCAAATTATTAGTAGCAGGTATTATAAAGAATGTTCCATCTTTCTTTTCATTTTCAAGCATTAATATAGGTTGTTTTAAGGTATCTCTAATCTCTAAAATATCATTAAAGCTTTCAATCTTTAATACTTGAGAAGTACCCATATCATATGAATCAGTAATTCTTTGAATATATCCATCATAATTACTCATAATATTCCTAATTTCTTTATCATAAATCATTTGAGCAGTTCTACTCTTCTTTAGATAAATAACTAAGCATACTGTATAAATAATACCAACTAGTATAAATACTAACCCAAGTCCTAATAACCAAGTTTGATAAGTACCACTCTCTAATTCGATAACATTATTATCTAAATTAATATTCTTACTTGTATCAATACTTACAGTATTTTGAGTTAAAGGAACAATTAAACTAGCAACTTTTTTATCTGAAAATTTCTTAACTTCTCTACCATTAATATTATTAATAGTTACATATAAATTAACATTTAAATCACTAGTAATATTATTCAATTCATAAATATTTTTAAATTTACTAATTATATTATTATATTTTGGAAAGTTAACACTTAAATTATTAATATCTATTTTGATATCTCCAAGGTCAGTACTATTCTTTTTCTCAGATAATACTTCACTAAAATGATAAATATTATTATCATTCTTTTGATCTTTAACATCTATTTCAGCAACTAATTTATAAGAATAATCATAGTTAACATCTTCAGAGAAATCTACATTATAATTAAAATTAGTAATTAAAATAGAATCAATTATACTAGCAATATAACCTTTATTCTTATCTTGATAATTCTTCTCATAGAATTCATTATCTTTAAGCATAACTTTATAATCGATATCGCTAGATTCTTTATATGTCATTACTTTATTAGTACCACTAATAAAATATACACATAATAATACCAACCCAATTATAAGTGTAGTACTTACAACAATAACTAAATTCCTAATATCTCTTTTCCTAGTATCAATCTTCTTACTCATTTTCATCCCTCTTTATCAAAAACATTTCTTAACCATAATGTTGGTTTTCCAATATATTTAACCTTAAATATAACTTTCCCAATTAAATCTTTATCTTCAGTATAGAAGTCATCTAATTCTTTATTAGCATCACCTTTAGTATAATATCTAACTCCATCATTAATATTTACTTTTTTAACTACTCTATGTACTATTTTAACATCTTTTCTATTAAAAACAATAACATCTTTTTCATGAACACTATCTTTATCTGCTACAAAGAAGACTGCATCTCCTTTTTCTATTGTCTTAGACATAGAATCACTACCTATTACTAAGATACCGTAATAGAACTTACATGATATTAGCATTATTATTGCTGTTATAAGAACTACACCTATAGCTAAACTAGCAATCTGTGTCTTAGCTTCTTTCTTATTAATAGCATTCATATCTTTATTATAATACTTATCCAAATATAAATAAATTATTAATGGAAAAAGCATTCTAACAAAGGTTCTAAAGTAAATATATACATCTGGTACATAAGGTATTATATAAACATATAAAGTAATAATTAACTTATAAGTAATAATTGGCTTAATACCATAACGAGTACATATAAAATTATATAACAAGTTATTAGCAACAGCTGCGAAAGCCACAAAACCAACTAATATTAAGAAACTATCTAAGCTACTAGAATCATATAAATTAATATACAGTAACACATCTATAAATGTCGTTAATATAACAACTAATGCTTTTGATCTATAGCTTTCATTAATTAATAGTTTCTTTCTAATATATTCAGTACAAATAATGATTATTGTAATCGGTATTATATAATTAAATATTGTTTTAATACCAAATTGATTTGTTGCTTTAACAAATCCAGTATATATACCTAACATATAGAAAAGAGCTAGATATAATACCGCAAATATAATCATTACACGTAATATTTTCTTTTTATCTACTTTTAATATTTTTTCTCCCTTAAGGAGAAAGCCTAATCCTATTGCTATAAATAATAGCAAAAAAGCAATAAACACTTTATTGCTAGTAAAACGAAAGAAAGTACACGTTCCCAATAGTAGTACTAACAATACTTCAAGTTTTAGAATCATATTATTCTTTTTCATGTACTTCCCCTCACTATCTTTTTATTATTGAACAGGATCAGCTGGAACAGTAATATTGATTGTTGTAGACTCTGTATTTTCTACTGGAGTCTTAATAGCTTCTACAACTACTGTAAGAGTAGTAGTATCACCTTGTGCACTTAATTCTGTTTTTCCTAAAGTTGCTGATACAGTGAAATATTCATCATTATATCCAGTAACGGTAGTATCAATATCTGGTCCACTTAATGTTGCATCTAAATCTTCACTTTCGTTGATTATAGTATATACAACAGTAGCAGTATCACCCTTCTTAGTGAAGCCATCTACATTAATAGTAGCATCTAAATCATCAGTATAAGTAGCTGTTACAGTAGCATCTGTATCTACTCCTGAACCTTTTGTAATAGATGGTGCTGTATTAGTATCAAAATGAACAGCAAAGTTATCTTGATCTGGTTTAACATTAGCATTACCAGTTACCATTAAATCAACACCAGTAATAGCTGCATAACCAATACCTAAAACTAAAATTGCAATTAATACTCCAATAATTCCTGTACGTTTTTTCATATTTCCATATCCTCCATTCTCTACAATATATTATTGTATTATTACAATATAATTAAATCATATATTTACCTTTATTGCAATAACAAAAAAAAACTTTACAAAAAGTCTTGTCAAACAGCTAATTTATTTATAGCTTCTTTCGCAGCTTCTTGCTCAGCTTCCTTTTTACTATTACCTACTCCTACACCATATTTAATATTATCAATTGTAACTTCAACTGTAAAAGTCTTATTATGAGCTGGTCCTTCTTCCTTTATTAAATTATAAACCAAACTCTTTTGTGTAGTTTGAACATATTCTTGTAGAGCACTCTTATAATCACTAAAAAATGATACTTTAGGATTCTCAATATAAGGTACTATAATATCTAATATTACTTTTCTTACAGTCGCAAATCCCAAATCTATGTATATTGCTCCCATTAAAGCTTCAAATATATCCGCAACAATGGCTTTTTTAAAAATACCACCATCTATTTCTTCCCCATGACCTACTTTTATATATTTAGAAAGACCTAAAGAAGTAGAATACTCGTAATTAGCATTCTCACATACATAACTAGCTCTAACTTTAGTCATTTCTCCTTCAGTCTCTTTATAATGATTATACAAGTAATCAGCCACTACTAAATCAAGTACAGCGTCTCCCAAAAACTCTAATCTCTCATAATCATTCTTTACTTTATGTTCATTAACATAAGAACTATGACTAAAAGCCGTTTCATATAATTTAATATTCTTTGGTTTTATATTTAATCTATTAAATAACTCTTCCATCATGATCACCAAAGTAATTATATCAAAAAAAATGAAACTAATAAACTATTTCTTATACTTGAAAAAAATAACTAAAAATAGTAAAATTGAAATATGGTGAGTGTATGAAAAATATCTTACTTAAAATAATAAATATATATCA
>CACXFY010000048.1 GCA_902767005.1 uncultured Erysipelotrichaceae bacterium | reverse complement strand
ATTGAATTTAGGAACATTTAGTTGTTGAGTGTCTACCTCCAATCCAACATAGAGAGGAGGTTTGAGAGATTTGAAAAAACGTGAATATAACATCAAGTTACTTCGCTACTTATCACTCATTTTACTACTCTTAACCTTATTGGTTTTAGTAATAAAAAAATGACACTTAATTTCATGAGAAATTAAATGTCTATATCATAAATATATGGGTAGACATTCAACAAACCAAAACTGAATGTTCCCTTTTTTATTTTATGAAGTTTCCTTCATTCATATACATTATAACATATATTAGTTGCTATTTCAATCAAATTACATAAGTTTTTAGATTACCTAAATATTACCTAAAAAAATAAAAACCATTGATATACAATGGTAATAATCATATGGTGGAGCATAGCGGGATCGAACCGCTGACCTCCACGGTGCAAACGTGGCGCTCTCCCAGCTGAGCTAATGCCCCATAAATCTGATTGACAAAATATATTTTACAGAAATTAAAAATAATTGTCAACAACTTTGTTAAAAAAAAAATTAATTATTTCAATACAAAAATATAATTGTTATAATAAAAAAGAATAGGAGTGATTACATGAGTAGTATAAGTATATTACTATTTTTAGCGTTATTACCTGTCATTGCTATTTGTTTATTTATTTATGAAAAAGATAAAAATAAAGAACCTGTAAAATTATTAGTAAAGTTATTTGGTTTAGGAGTAGTATCTTGTTTTGTAACATTAGCTTATACTAATGCCTTTGGTACTCTGATTCCATTTGTAAATAATGATCCAAGTAAGATGAATTTCTTTCAAGTGTTATTGTATTCATTTTTAGTAGTTGCTTTAATAGAAGAAGTATCTAAATGGATTATGGTTTACTTTGTAGGTTATAAAAACAAAGAGTTTAATGAATTATATGATATTATAGTATACTCAGTCTTTGTCTCACTAGGTTTTGCTTGTTTTGAAAATATATTATACGTTGTACCATCACAAAATATCATAACTGGTATCTTTAGAGCTTTATTATCAGTGCCAGGTCATGCATGTGATGCTATAGCGATGGGATATTTTCTAAGTATAGCTAAAATATATCAAATACATGGTAGAAAAGAATTAGAAAAAAGAAGTATTATATATAGTATATTAGTACCAACTATTCTTCATGGTATATATGACTTTTGTATAATGAGTGGTATAACTATTATGTTATTTGCTTTCATAGCCTTTATAATTGCTTTATACATTATTTCTATAAAGAAATTACATATAATAGCTAATTCAGAAGCAAAAATCTCATATCGAAATGCCTTCTGTCCAGAATGTGGACATAAAGTAAATGGACCATTTTGTAAGAATTGTGGAGCAAGACAAGTTTAGCTTGTCTTTTTATTTTTCCTTGGTTATAATAAAAATACGGAGATGGCGATATGAAAGTTTTTTTATACACTGAAGGAGAAAAACTATTTTCTAAAAGTGGATTAGGTAAAGCAATAAAACATCAAATGAAAGCATTAGAAAGTGTGGGTATACCATATACAACTAAACAAGGAGAAGACTATGACATTGTTCATATTAACTTCTATGGACCAAACTCTTTCGCTTTAGCTAAAATAGCTAAATTTAGAGGTAAGAAAGTAGTCTATCACGCCCATTCTACAGAAGAAGATTTTAGAAATGGTTTTATATTTAGTAAACAAATATCTCCAGCTTTTAAAAAATGGTTAATAAATTGTTATTCAACAGGAGATGTAATAATAACACCAACTCCATATTCTAAGAGATTATTAGAAGGATATGGAATAAAGAAAAAAATATATGCAATATCTAATGGAATAGAATTAAATCTATTTGTAAGAGATGAAGATGCTGGCGCAGCATTTAGAAGAAGATATGGCTATACTAAAGAAGACAAAGTTATTATTGGAATCGGATTATATATTGAAAGAAAAGGTATCGTTGACTTTGTAGAATTAGCCAAAAGAATGCCTGACTACAAATTTATTTGGTTTGGTTTTTCACCATTATCAGCCGCAACACAAGCTGTAAGAAGAGCTGTAAATACTAAACTAGATAATTTAGTATTTGCTGGTTATGTACCACAAGAACAAATAAAAGAAGCTATGAACGGATGTAGTCTCTATCTATTCCCAACTTTTGAAGAAACAGAAGGTATTCCTATAATCGAAGCTTGCGCTTGTAAAACAAAAGCCCTTATAAGAGATATCCCAATCTTTGAAGGTTGGCTAGAAGATGGTGTAAATGTCTATAAAGCCAAAGATTTAGATGAGTTTGAAGATAAAATTAAAAAGATCTGTAATAATAAATTACCAGATCTAACAGAAGAAGCCTATAAAGTAGCTCTCGAAAGAGATATTAAAAAGATAGGTGTTGAATTAAAAAAAGTATATGAAGAAGTATTAAAGGAAGACTAAACGTCTTCCTTTTTATTTGTATTTATAAGTTCTTTTCTTTTCATTAGAAATATTAATAAGTATTCCGACTAATATCATATAAGAAAGTAAACTACTACCACCATAAGAAATAAATGGAAGAGTGATACCAGTTATTGGTAATAATCCAACCGTCATACCAATATTCTGTATCTGTTGAAATATTAACATACCAACAATTCCAGCTAAGATAAATTTATCAGTATCAAGAATATTCTTTCTAGCTAAATTAATAATATTAATATCTAAATAAATAATAATTCCAAGTAATAAAACAACTCCAATAAAACCAAAATTAGAAGCAAAGACAGCGAATATAAAATCAGTAGATGATTCTGGGAAATAAATAGGCGTTTTATTAAAACCATGTCCAAATAAACCAGCCGATCCTATAGCCGCTAAAGCATTCTCAAGTTGTAATCCTGAACCTTCACTCCAAGCAAATATTCTATCCAATCTATAAAAAATAGATGTACCAAATAGTTTAATAAACAAATCACCATTTAAAAAGTAAATACCAAGTATAGTACCAACTATTAAAGCAATAGAACCAATGCCAATAGTAAACCATCTAAGTTTAATGCCTGATACAAACATCATGCAAAAATAAATAATTAAATATATTAATACACATCCAGTATCTGGTTGTAGAAAAGTCAAAATACTAGGAATAAGTACAATACCTAAACTCTTTAATATAAATATAAATTCATCTCTCGTAGTGGGATTCTTATAATCACTTCTAAAATTATGAATCATAGTAGCAAGTGTAATCATTAAAAATATTTTCATAAACTCACTAGGTTGAAAGCTACCAACACCAGGTATTACAAACCAACACCTACTATTATTAATAGGAGTACCAAAAAACAATAATAGTAATAATAAAACATTACCAATTATATATAGTACCCAACTATTTCTATATAAGTATTCATTCTTTAATTTATATAAAAGTCCTACTAATAAAAAACCAATAATATACCATATACTTTGTTTTAATGCTAAATTACCTAAATCTTTAGAAGTATATGCCATAGCACTGTATATAGTAATAACACTAATAATAGCCAGTAGTATTATTGGTATTATTATCCTCAAATTAATATTAATCTTTTTCATAATAATTCACCAATAATTATTATAACAAAAAGATTATAAAAATAATATGTAAACTTCAGTAAATGATAAAGTAGTAAAATTGAAAAAACTATATTTTAAAGATATAATTAAGATAATAGGGATAGTAGAGGTGAATGTAGATGGATGAGAACAAATATAAAGACTATGCTAAAGAATTAATTGATAAGAGTCTAAATATCTCAACCGAAGAGTTGCTAGAAAAAAGAGAGTTATATGCTCTATTAAAAGCATATGTAGTAAAGAATAATAAAAATCCAGAAGATGATTATTCAGATATAGTGCCAGAAGCATTTGATTTATCAGACGATATAAAAGCAAAAAAAGAAATATTAAAAGAAGCAATTGAAAATAATAAATTAATAAACGAAACAACAAATTATCATAGTATTATTGAAGGAATAAAATCAAGGAGTTGATTATATGTTAGGACAATATATAGGAGTATATGTAAGTGCGCCATCTGCCGCAACTAAAATAGATGCTGCTGGAAT
>CACXFY010000047.1 GCA_902767005.1 uncultured Erysipelotrichaceae bacterium | reverse complement strand
TCTAAATAATCTACAAAACTAGTTTTACTCTTTTTAACTATTTTATAGAATTCTTCAAATTCACCATCTTTTATATATTGATCAAATATCTCTTTAGCTCTTGCTTCTTTTAAACCATTACGTGTACCTTCTGGAAACAAACCAATAGCGTGTCCTTCACGTAACACATCCATAGCGGCATCTACTGCTTCATGATCTTTTTTTGCTCTATCAACTGGAATACATCCAGCACTTCTAAAGAACCAAGGAAACTTACCTTCTTTATATTTAGGATCAAAATACTCTTTTTTAGCCATATAATGAATTCTTCTTTTAGTTGCTCCTATAATATTACATTGATCCATGATATGCACATGATTACCAACTATTAAGAAATTACCTTCTTCAGGAATATTTTCCTTACCAATAACTGTCGGACGATACCAAAATCTATATATTGGACCAAGTACAGTTCTAAAAATACGATACATTACCATCTTATTACTTGCCATTACTCATACTCTCCTTTATCTTTTTAGCAATATCTTTTTCAAGTTTTTTATTTTCTTTATCTATATCATCACCTATTTTTCTAGGTTTTAAAAATTCAATAGTTATACCTTTTCTAAATATTTTATATTTACCAGTTATTACAAATGGTACTAATGGAACATTACACTTATTAGCCATCTTAACTGCCCCTATTTTAAAAGGCATAGTTAGTTTATCTGTTCTATTAATTGTACCTTCTGGAAAAATACCTATACTACTACCACTATTCAAGCATTTATAAGCTGCTTCTAGTGCATCATGATCATGTATTTTCCTATTTACTGGAATACATCCCATCGCTTTAACAACAATAAGACATATATTATGCCACATTTCTTCTTTCGCAAGAAAATGTACTTGTTTCTTATTTAAAGCCACTAAAGTTGGTGGATCTATCCATTTAGTATGATTACCAGCTAGTACATAAGCCCCTTCTTTTGGAATGTTTTCTTTACCTATTACTGTAGGTCTGTATAATACTTTTACTAAAATCCAAACTAATGGTTTAAATATTGAATATGTTATCGTGTCCATCTAATCACCAAAAAAAGTATACCAAAAAAAAGTTAATTCTACAACTCTTTAGAATTAACCATTAATACTTCTCCTATACCTGAATCATTTAATAGATTACGTGATTCCAATTGTCTCTTAACTTCATTACTTACTCCTAAACCACCATCTAATAAATCTACATCAAAATATTTTCTTATTTTTTCTTTAATAAATGGATAGTGTGTACATCCAAGTACAACTGAATCAATATTTTTATCTTTATATTCTAAATTAATATTATTAAGTATCTTATCTATTTCTTCTTCATTATTATTCTCAATCGCTTCAGCAAGTCCATTACAAGATACTAAATATATTTCTTGATCTTCTTTTTTATTATCCCTAACTAATTCCATAGTTCGCTCACTACTAATAGTACCAGGTGTAGCCATTACTAAAGTTCTCTTATAATTATTATCACTTGCTACTTTAATAGCTGGAACAGTTCCAACAAATATAACATCCTTATATTTTTCTCTTAATACTTTCATACACTTAGTAGTAGCAGTATTACATGCTATTACTATTATTTTTACATCATTAGAAAGTAAATAATCTACTATATTACTAGTTATATCTATTAATTCATCAATACTTTTATTACCATATGGACAATTTTTACTATCGGCATAATATATATAATTCTCTTTTGGCATAACTTCTTTCATTACTTTTAAAATACTAAGTCCACCAATACCAGAATCAAATACACCAATTTTTCTATGCATATTAATACTCCTTTTTATATGTTTTTTCAAATATCTGTTTATCACCTTTATAAGATTTATTAAAGATATCTTTGTCTCCTAATTGATAATACATTATATAATTAATTACTGTTTCACTAGAACTAAAAGCATTCATATATAAATTTATTTCTTCATTAGTTAGTTTAAATAGTTGTATAAATCTACATACTCTAGTAATATCTTTATCTAAAAAATAATTAATTATTTCTTCTCTAGTTAAGAATTTATCTATATGGAGTCTTTCTACTGAATACATATCATAAAATCCATTATATTCATCATCTCTAGTAATAATATTACCACTGCCTCTAACACGAGCAACACTAATCTCTTCTGAATCTGCTGGAAAATATCTAAAAGTATCTTCCAAATTCTTACACATATGATAACCACTTTTATTATTATTACCAAAAGAAACATCTGAAGAAGCTGAAGTATAAGTTCTTCCTACAACAAACTCCATACCATATCTATTTGTATGATCTTTGTTAAAACATTTATATCCAACTACTTCTTTTTTCATACTATCACCTTTTTCTATATCTAAATAAACGTGATGGTCTATGTCCCTCTCCAGTCTTCATTTTATCAGTTTTCTCAACTTTATCAGCTATAATTCTTCTAAAAGCTGGATCAAGTAATTTTTTACCTAATATTACTTCATATACTTGTTGTAATTCTCCTAAAGTAAAATATTCCCCCATCATATTAAACACAATATCAGTATAATTAATCTTATTTCTAATTCTCTCTAGTCCAGATAAAATAACTAAGTCATGATCAAAAGCTAAACTATCATTTTTATAAGTACTAAAAGTATATCTATCAGTACTATTATCTCTTAAAGTCTTCTTAATACTAAAAGTAAAAGTATCCTCTCCATTACTTACAGTAATACTAACAATATTATCTTTTTCTTCAATATCCATAATATCGAACCAACTAGCATTAATAACATTTTCTTTTAATTTCTTTTTATCTACTAATGCTACATACGAACAACTAATTACTCTCATTCTAGGATCTCTCTTAATACCATCAAAAGTATATAATTGCTCTAAATAAATATCTGATAAATTAGTCTCTCTTTTCAATATCCTTTTAGCAGCATCTTCTAAAGTCTCAGAAGATGGATCTATAAAACCACCAGGTAAACACCACATATCTTTATAAGGATACTCATCTCTTTTAACTAATAAAATACTCATAACTTTCTTACTAGTTTTTCTATAATTACTACTATCAATATCACTAACACTAAGTATCAATATATCAGTAGTCATACTTAATCTTTCATAATCTTCAGGATTATAATCTTTTAAGAATTCATCTAAACTATTATAATTCATAATTACACCTCACAACATATTATAACACAAAAGATTAGATAATTTTATCTAATCCTTCAATAATCTTATCTATTACTAATTGTTTATTATCGTGTCTACTACTTAAAGTTGCTTCTACTAAGTAATTATAATTCTTGTTTATTCTTTTATCATAAATACTTATAAATACAATATTATCAGAACCATATGGATTATTTTTATCTACTCTGTTTAATTTACCAGTTATTCCAATACCAATATCACTCTTTGCATAATCACTAATAGACCTACTCATCTCTTCAGCAACTTCCATACTGTAAACACTAAATTCATCGATTATTTTTTTACTAACTCCCATCTTTATCTTAGCTTCATTACTATATGTAACTGCACTAAAATGAACTACATCACTAGCTCCTTCAATATCAGTAATACTAGATACTACCGCTCCTCCAGTACAACTTTCCATTGTCGAAATAGTAAGTTTTTCTTTAGTTAGTCTTTTTACTATATTTTTAAAATCCATTATCAACACACTCTCTAATATAATTAAATGCCTTATTTATAGTCTCTTCTGGATTACTACTTATATCAAAGTATTTGATCTCAGATATATTACTAATCTTAGTTCTATTTTCAATACTAAACTTAACACAACCATCAAATAAGTCTCTTAATTCTTCCTCATCTAATTTCATACACCAAGTATCATTGTCATAAGTAGCAATAAACTTCTTAAAATCCTCATATTTCATTTCAGTATATCCCATATATACTACTAAGACATTATATTTAACTCTTAAGTAATCTGCATCTTCTACACTAAGATGTGGCGTATCAAATAAAATATTATCTTCATACTCATCTAATATTATTTGTTCAATTATATCCCTAAC
>CACXFY010000046.1 GCA_902767005.1 uncultured Erysipelotrichaceae bacterium | reverse complement strand
TATTCGGTTGAAGAACATTACTTGTAATGTTCTTTTTTTATGAAAAAAAGTCATTTAATATGACTTTACTTTTTCTTTTACTTTGTTGATATCTAGTAAAGATATTATTTCTTCTGCTAGTTCTAAATCATTTTCATCTTTTAAACCATAGTTGTTTAATATTCTTTCTTTTTCTTCTATAGATGAATGAATTTTATCTAAGTTTTCTTTATTTGCTTCAATAAAATCTAATTCAAAAGCAACATTATTTTTAGAATCATAACCTTCACTATTATGATTTACTTCATAACGGAAATGATTGCCAACATCTTCTAAATAAAAATTATTATTATAGTCTCTAGTCCAAGATGATTCTCTTTCTATTCTACTAGATAATACTTTTATTATGCCATCTCTAGTTAATAATGCCCTTTTTGTATCTTCATCAACAATTTCTAATAATATGTTGTAGCATCTTCTAGTTATTTCATTTTCTTCTTCTAATGGTTCTTCATTTATTAGTTTTTGATAAAGTCTTATTAATCTTTTGATTATAGCTTTATGTGTAGTATTTTTAGTAGAATTTAATATATCTATTATATTCTCTAATTTCTTCATAGGCTCCCCCAATCGGCTATTATTATAACATATTTCTTAATTATTTACAAATAAAGAGATACTTTAGAGTATCTCTTTATTTTTTTATTTCCTTTTTAGAATAGTCTTCATAGGTATAATGACTTAGTACTTTTAATTTATCTTTAGTTATAACTTTTTTATAACTATTTGAAGGAGTATCTTCTAATATTAATTCAATCATTTTCTTTAGTGTCTCATTATCAGTTTTTTCTTTTACTAATCGTAGACTTTCATCTAAATTCTTTTCTTTTTCCATTATTTAAATTCTCCTTCCAATATAGTTTTATCTTTTCTAATACTATTTATGTATTCTTTCATTAGTTCAGTACATTTTATTTTTCTATCTAGTATTTTATCTAATATTTCTTCAGCTTTATCTTTATTTAGTGCTTCTGCATATGGTCTAAATATTTCTTTATATTCAGCATCTGAAATGTCTTCTAATATTTTAATCTTTTCATCGAAGATAGTAAAGTCTAAGTCTTGAGTACCTTGTTTATATCTTTCAAATAGTATTTTATAAATAGGTATTCTACTACTTCCATTTGGAATATAACTAAAGTCTGGATTTAGTGTTTCTTTATTATCAATAAATCTAAAACTTTGTTCTTTGTCTACTCCTCGAATATTGTCATCACTATCTATTATAAAATTACCAGAGAAACAGTCAAAGTTACATAATAAGAAATCTACTATGTATTCTTGAAGTAATTGTCTAGCATATTTAGGATCTAGTTCTTTACCTGATACAAAATCTTCTAAAGCATGAGAATCAGATCCTAATTCTATCTTTTCTTGTCTTGATAGACGTAATTTATTATTACCTATTACTTCAACTTCTACTGATGTATCAGGACTTATTATTTTTTGAAGAAGAGAAGCTGACTTTTGTATTTCGGCTCTAAAACTTTGGTTTTCTAAATATTGTTTATCTACAGCTGGTTTTAGAAGATAAGTTTGTTCATCTATTACTTCTTTATACATAATTCCTGATTCACCTAAATTAGCTTCTTCTATATCTATAATTTCTGATTCTGTTAATCTTCTTTCTAAAGCTATTGTTTGAATTAGCAATTCTACTTTACGCATAGCTTTTTTATTATTAGGTTCTGTTACTTTATTTACTAATCTTCTTAATTCTATTAGTTGTTTTAACATATCGTTGATAGTTATTTTTCTTGATTTATAACTATTTCTTATACAATTAATACAATAGTCTATTGAGTCTTCTAATCTTTCTGATCTAAGTCCATTATAGATAATATTATGAATATCTTCTTTTGTTGAAATATCTTTTAATCTATCTTTTGCTTCATCATATTTTCTTTGTTTTGCTTCATCATACTTTCTTATATCAAATCTAATAATTGGTATTTTGAAGTAATCTGCTGCTCGAATTTGTTCTTCTGTTGGATATGGTCCATTACAAAGTATTGCCGATGGCATCATTCCAGATCTATAGCCAGCTACTTCGTTATATGAAGTATGATGATTTGATACTGTTGATTGATTTAGACTTTCTATATCCATATAACAATTACTATTAGAAGTTGGTTCTAGTTTATGGCCACCATGTTCTACATATAAGTCTTTTCCATACATGAATAACATAAAGTCATCTGGTAATGTATCAAAGATATAGATTATACCTGATGGATCTTGAGCATTTAACATCCAGAAGCCTTTATCAGATATAGATGATGTAGAAATAGTGGATGCTCCATCTAGTTTAGTCCATAATGAAGGGTCTTTCTTAATCATTTCAAAGAGACCATTCATTTTAGCATCATAATGATATATTCTATGAACTAAGAAATAAAATGGTTCTTCATCCATATCTATAATTTCAAATGATACTTCTTTTTCTTCTCCTTGATAATCAGTAATTGTACTTGTTTCATTAGATCTTTTACTTGTTAGTGATTTTACTTTACTTAAATCATAATTAAATTCGGCATTATATATTCTTCTTACTTTTAAAGTAATAGAATTTACAATATCAGAATAATCAAAAATATGATTTTCTTTATCAGTATTTATTTCTATTAATCTATGTAATTCATCGACATTATCAGTTTCAATTATTTCTTTTATTAGAAGAATTACTTTTACTTCTATATCAGTATATCTTAAACTATTTATTTGTTCTTCACTTAGAGTTGTTTCTAACTTTCTAAATATTTCATTTATTTGAGCAAAGTTATCTAATTGATGATTAGTAAAGAATGATTTTAAAGAACTTAAATCATTATAACCAAAAGTATTCGCTAAAAAGTTTTTAAGTTGATTAGTATTGGTACTTACTAACATATCTTTAGCATATTTATCTACTACTTCATCATAATGAATTAATTCTTCTTTAGTAGTTATTCCATAAATATTATTATTCATTATTACTTTAGTTAGATTGATTATTTCTTGTTGTGATAATTCTGTATTAATAATATTTTCTATTAGTGTTTTATATTTACTAAAATATCTAAAAGCAAAATGTATTATCTTATCATCATTATTAAAAATACGATGTTCTTTTATTAATGCAAAATATGCATTAGCTAAAGCTTGGTCTTCTTGTTTAATAATTTCTATTAATTCTTTATCAGCTCCAGAATTATATTTCATTAAATTCATAGTATTTTCTTCTCCAAGAGATGG
>CACXFY010000045.1 GCA_902767005.1 uncultured Erysipelotrichaceae bacterium | reverse complement strand
ATTCCTAAGATAATAGATCTATATTTTAACTCTTCTGTATCCATCTTTGGTTCTATAAATGTCTTAATTGATTTAGGCATCTTATCTAGTTTAACTAAAGCTTTTTCATTTATTGTGTTTTTGTCCATAGTTGTTAAAATATTGAAATATGCTACTTGATCTTCTTTTGTTATTGTTTCTTCTTTATATTTAAATGTATTGAATATTTGCAATTTTTCAGCATCTGATAAGTTTTTATAGTTTTTTAAATTATTTGCTTCTTTTATATTTATATGTTTATATATTTCTTTATTTATTTTTTCTATATTTTCACTACGTGGTTTAATTCCTTCTGTTATTACATCTGTTACATCAGCTAGTTTATTAGGCGCTACTGTTGATAAGATTGCTGCAAACATTGCAAGTATTACGGCTATTATTAATAAATATTTCCAATTTTTTAGATTTTTGAAAAGACGAATTAATGTGCCTTTTAAATCATTTACTTTTTCAATTTCTCGTTGTCTAGGCATTTTCTAATTCCTCCTCACTTAATTGAGAAAGTGCTATTTCTCTATAGATAGAACAATTTTTTAATAATTCTTTATGTGTTCCTATTCCTACACATTCTCCTTTATCTAATACTACTATTTTATCTGCATTCATTATTGTTCCTATTCTTTGAGCAACTATTAAACTAGTAGCTTTTTTTGTATATTTTTTTAATTCTTTTCTTAGTGTTGAATCAGTTTTGTAATCTAGTGCTGAGAATGAATCATCAAAAATATATATTTCGGGGTCTCTGGCGATTGCTCTCGCAATTGATAATCTTTGTTTTTGTCCTCCAGATATATTAGTACCACCACGTGCTATATGAGCTTTATACTTATTATCCATTTCTTCTACAAAGTCTTTAGCTTGAGCAACTTCTACTGCTTTTTTTATCTCTTCTAGTGATGCTTTTTTCTTGCCGTTATCTCCATATGCTACATTTTCCTCAACTGTTCCTGTAAACATTACTGCAGTTTGAGCTACGTAACCAATTCGATTATTTAATTCTTTTAAATCATATTCTTTTACATTTATTCCGTCTACTAATACTTCTCCATCTGTTACATCGTAAAGTCTTGGAACTAAGTTTATTAATGTAGATTTGCCACTTCCTGTTGAGCCAATAAAAGCTACTGTATCTCCAGTGTTTGCTTTAAATGAAATATCTTTTAATACATATTCATCGGCATCTGGATATTTAAAACTTACATTTTTAAATTCTACTACGCCTTTTTCTTTTGTTACATCTTTAAAGTTACCAGATTTGATTATTACTTCTTCTTCTAATACTTCATTTATACGATTTGCTGATACTCTAGCTCTTGGCAATATCATAAATATCATTGTAAGCATTAAGAAAGAAATAATTACTTGCATTCCCCAAGAAGAGAATACAACCATATTAGAAAACATTGTTAATTTATTCATCATACTACTTCCAATAATTATAATAGCTCCTACTACATAGATTGCTAAATGTTGAAAGTGCATTACAAAGTTCATTATTGGTTCCATGAGAGCAAATGTTCTTGTTACTTTTAGGTGAATTCCTGTTAATTCATTATTTACTTCATCAAAACGTTTTTGTTCAAATTTTTCGGCATTAAAAGCTCTTATTACTCTTATTCCTGTTATGTTTTCTCTTGTTACTCCATTCATATTATCTGTTAGTTTTTGTATTTTTACGAATCTTGGTGTAACTATAAAGATAATTATTAAGTTAGTTACTACTATTATGACTACTCCAATTGCTGTTACCATGCTCAATTCTGCACTCTTACCTAATATTTTCATTAAGGCCCATATAGCCATTATTGGTGATTTGATTATTAATTGTAATCCCATAGCTAGTAACATTTCTATTTGAGTAACATCATTAGTTGTACGCGTTATTAAACTACTTGTTTTGAATTTCTTTATTTCTGTTAAACCAAATTCTTCAACTTTAGAGAATAATAGTCTTCTGATACTTCTAGAAAATCTTGCTGATAATAGTGATGTAAAATAACCAACTGTTATTGTACAGAATAGGCTTCCAAAGGCACAGGCCATCATATGTGCACCAGCTATTAATATTTCACTCATTTTACTACCATCAGTTTGTACTAATATTGTTATTTCACTCATATATTCTGGCATTTTAAGATCTAAATATACAGAGAATATTACTAAAATTGAAACTATTAATATTATTATGTAATCTTTTTTTTCTAAGTTTTTAAATAGTTTTATCATATTTCCTCCTTATATTCTTTTTCATTTTATCTAAAGTCAATAAAAAAGAGTGTATTTCATCTTGTGATATATCTTTTAAAGCTTCCTCTTCTAATCTTTTAACTTTCTTTTTTCCTTCATTGAAACATTTATTGGCACATTCTTCTATTTCAATTACTTTTGTTCTAGTATCTATCTTTGAAGATACTCTTTTTATTAAACCATTCTTTTCCATAGTTCCTAGAACTCCAGAGGTTGTTGCTCTTGATAGATTTAAAGCTTTTTCTATATCTTTTTGATATACATCTTTATCTTTATTATTAATTAAATATTTTATGATTAAATATTGCGTTGTAGATAAGGTGTTTGCTTCATTAGAAAATAATTCTTTTGATACTAATCCTTGAAATTTTTTTATTTCAAATAAAAGAGATTTATCTTTCATTTTAACCACCATAGTCTATTATATTACATATATGATAATTGTCAACGACCTAACAATTTTTTTTGACAAAAAAATAAGATGTTTCCATCTTATTAATCTCTTCGTGTAAACATAAGTATTAATCTTACTATTTCTATTAATGTAGAGGCTACACTAGCTACATATGTTAGAGCTGCTGCTGTCAACATAGTTCTACCTTGTTTATATTCAGAATCATCTAATATACTATATTCTTTTATTTTCTTTAGTGCTCTAGATGAGGCATTAAACTCAACTGGTAGTGTTACTAATTGAAATAGTAATATAACTAATTCAAAGATTATACCTAACCATATTAAATCTATTATTTGGGCAATTATACCAATCACAATCGCTAAATAACCTAGTTTAGTTGCTAGATTAACAAATGGTACTAATCCATGTCTTATTCGCAAAAATAAGTACCCTTTTTTATCTTGAATGGCATGTCCACATTCGTGACAAGCTACTGCTACGGCAGCAATTGATGTATCATGATAATTAGATGAAGATAATCTTACTGTTTTTGTTTTTGGATCATAATGATCTGATAAATATCCTTGAACTTCTTCAATTTTTACATTTTTTAAATCATTTTTATCTAGCATTAAACGAGCAGCTTCTTTTCCAGTCATCCCTTTTTTATTTTGTATTTTACTATATTTACTATATGCACTCTTAATATAACCTTGAGATGCTACTACAATGATTAATGCAATTGCAGTTAAACCATATATTATGAATATATCCATATATTACCTCCTATAATAATTCTTTAAAGCCACTTATTAGATGTGAATTATCTGCACAGCCCATAAATGTTACAACATTACCTTTTTCTTTTTCTAATTTATTTATTGTTTCTTCTTCTACCATTTCGGAATCTTTAATCTTATCAGCTATTAAATGAGAAGTAACACCAGGATAATCTTCTTGTTTTTCTCTATTAGCTGATACTTCAGTCATATATACTTTATCAGCTACTTGTAAAGCTTCAATAAATTCATTAGTAAAATCTTTTGTTCTTGAATAAGTGTTTGGTCTAAATACTACTACTATTTTCTTATGTGGATATTTTTGTTTTATTCCTTCTAATGTTGCTTTTATTTCAGTTGGATGATGAGCATAATCATCTATTATAGTAGTATCACCTATTACTTCTGTTTCCATTCTTCTTTTAGCATTTATAAATGATTCTAATGCTTTATGTATATCTTCATATGATATACCTATTTCTTTACATATTGTAATAGCAGCAGCGGCATTAGCTACCATGTGACGTCCAAATAATGGAATGTCAAAATTACCATATAATTCATTGTTAATAAATAAATCAAAGACAGAACCATTTTCTTTTAACTCTAAGTCTTTTATTACAACATCATTATTATCATTAAAACCATAGAATAATACTTTTGTATTATAATTAATTTTTCTTACTTCTTCATTATCTCCATTTGCTACTACTAAATTACTTGTTTGGTTAGCAAAGATTTCAAATGTATTTCTAATGTCATCTAAATCTTTATAACATTCCATATGTTCTCTTTCGATATTTGTAATAATGGAATATGTAGGATAATAAGCTGTAAAATGTCTATTAAATTCATCTGATTCTACTACATAGTATTCATTTTCTTTAGATACTTTTCCATCTCCAGCTCCAATAAAGAAGTTACAACCAATAGTCTCTTCTAATATATGTCTAATCATTGATGATGTAGTAGTTTTACCATGTGTTCCACTTACTCCTATTGTTTTGAATTGAGCAATTACATCTTGCATTATTTCATTATATTTTTTTATTGTAAGACCTAACTCTCTTACTCTTTTCATTTCTTTATGATCTTCTTTAAAAGCTACACTATAAGTTACAATAGTGTCCTTATCGATATTATGATCATTATCATAATATATTTTTATATTTCGATCATCTAATCCTTTTTGTGTAAATTTATAATCTTTGGCATCGTCATAGCCACTTACTTCATTACCTAAATCCGATAATATTTGTGCTAGTGTTGACATACCTGTTCCTTTAATTCCTATACAATAATATTTCATTCTTATCACCTTCTCTATTAGTATATCAAAAAATTACTTTTTTGTAAGTATTTTATCCATATCTGAAATAATAATATCTGTACTATGTTTATTGTTTTTATATATTTTGGCATTTGATTCATATAATGATACTAATTTATCATCATCTACTATTATTTCTTCCATTAATTCTTTTGTTGTTACTTCATTTAATTCTTTATAGTTATTGCAGTCATATATTCTTAATTTAGATTTAAAGAATCTACCATATGATGATGAAGTAATTAAATACTTTTTATCATCTTTTTCATAAAAAGCTATACCTTGAACATATTCAGATATATTAATACTTTTGTAATTAGAAATATCAATCATACCATCTTCATCAATATTATATTCTTTTATTATAGTTTTATTCTTTTTATTAAAATTACCTATATATAATTTATTGTCATTATATGTAATATAGGCTGCTGAAGTATCACCATAGAAATTATTTAATTTATCTCCGACATCAATACTTTTATATTTTGGACTAATTGTGCTTTTATGACTAAATACTTCATCTTTTTCGTAGCAAGATACTGTTCCATTTACATCTGTTACCCAAATATTATTATGTATTGGATCATAGGTTATACCACCTACATGAGAATTTGTATCTAGTTCTTTAATTTTATAATTATTTAAATCTTCATCTAAAATATAAATAATTGAGTTTTTATTTTTATTTGAATCATAAGCAGTTAATAAATATTTATCATCTACTTTGCATAGACCTTGCAGAACATAATCATTTAGTTCATCTATATTTTGTTCTTGTTCTATCGATGATATATATAAATCATTTGAATTAATTACTTTATCTGAAATATGATAAGAAGATACTGTTAATACTAATATTGTTCCAAATATCTTCAAGTTTTTAATTAATTTAGTATTATTCATTATATCTTCCCCCCATTGTTAGTTATTTTTTTGAATAGATACACCCACAATAATTTTGTCTATATAGTCCATATTCTTTAGATAATATTATACTCCTTTTATAGCCTTCTTTTTTCTTAAAATCAGAATATAAATATGTAGGTTTGTATTCTTTATCTAATCTTTCTCCAATTTCATTTAACCAATCTACTCT
>CACXFY010000044.1 GCA_902767005.1 uncultured Erysipelotrichaceae bacterium | reverse complement strand
GCAGAAAGCACTGAAGAGCCAGCTGCAGAAGTACAAGAAGAAGTAGTAGCTGAGGCACCAATTGCAGAAGAAGCAATAATGCCACCTGAGGTTACAGAAAGTACTGAAGAGTCAACTGAAGAAGTACAAGAAGAAGCAGTAGCTGAGGCACCAATTGCAGAAGAAGCAATAATGCCACCAGAAGTTACAGAAAATACTGAAGAGGTACAAGAAGAAACTCCAGTTGAAGAAGAAGTAGCTGAAGAGCCAGCTGCAGAATTAAGTAGTATATTTGATGAGCCTGTAGAAGAAGATAAGGCTGAAGAAGCAACTGAAGAAGTAGTTGAGGAAGAAAAAGATGAAGTTGCTGAGGAACCAGCTCAAGAAGCAGTTGAAGAAGTACAAGAAGAAGTTACTGAAGAACCAGCTGCAGAAGTTGTTGAAGAAGAAAAAGACGAAGTTGCTGAGGAACCAGCTGAAGAAGTTGTTGAAGAAGTAAAAGAAGAGGTAACTGAAGAACCAAAAGATGATATTGATTTAGATATAGATGATGAAATAGAAAAACCTGTAAACTTAGTTGATTTAGTTGATGATAAGAATGAAGATTATTATGAATTAAAAGAGTTTAAGGCTGATAAGTTATCTTTAGATGATGATATGAATGATTATGGTTCTTATGAAGAAATAGATACAGGTGTATCAGTAATTGATAGTTTAAAAGCAGGTGTTGAGAAGACACTTGAAGATAATAATAGATTAAGAAATGCTGTTCAAGTAGTTAAGCAAAAATATGAAGATGAACATCAAGAAAATAACAGATTAAGATCTAAAATTGAAAAGAGTAATGAAATAATTGCTCAATATAGAGATAATCAAGATATATTAGTATCTAAATATAAAGAATTACAAGCAGAGTTAAAGAAAACTAAGAGTCAACTTGATGGTTTAGCAGAATTAAGTCAATTAGTTGAATCTAGAAGTGAAGGAATAACTAGAACTGGACGTAGAAGTTCTGGATATGATCTAGATGATATTATTTCTACTGGTAGAGGTAGAAGAGCTGCTTAAAAGTAAGTAATAAAAAATCAACATTTTAGTTGATTTTTTTGTTATTATAAGTGTTTTGTGATAGAATAATAGTAGTTTTACGGAGGAGGAGAGGCTAGTGTTAGAATTAAAGAAAGTTTGTGCCAAAGTAAAAAGTAATGATTTAGAAATATTAAATGATTTTTCTTTAAAGATAAATGATGGTGAAATACATGTAATTATGGGACCTAATGGTACTGGTAAAAGTACATTAAGTAAAGTAATTATGGGTCATTATCAATATGAAGTTACTTCAGGAGATATATTATATGATAAAAAAAGTATATTAGATTTAGAAGTATCTGAAAGAGCAAAACTAGGATTATTTTTATGTATGCAAGATCCAACAGTTATTGAAGGTGTTAGTAATAGTGAGTTTTTAAGAACTGCTAAAGGGGAATTGACTGGAGAAAAAGTTAATTTATATTCATTTATTAAGGACATGGAAAGTGCTATGGATGATGTTAAATTAGACAGTAGTATGTTACATAGAAGCCTTAATCAAGGGTTTAGTGGTGGAGAAAAGAAAAAGAATGAAGTCTTACAGTTAAAAGTACTAAAACCTAAATTCATTATTTTAGATGAATTAGATTCCGGATTAGATGTTGATAGTTTAAAAGTAGCTTGTCTAAATATAAATGCTTATTTACAAGATAATCCTAAGGCTAGTGTATTAATTATTACACATTATCCAAGAGTACTTGAGTATATTAAACCAGATTATGTTCATATATTAAATAATGGTAAGATTGTTAAAACTGGTGATATTAATCTAGCGTTTGAAGTAGAGAAAGCAGGTTATGAAGAATATGAATAGTATTTATGTAGTAGATAATAAAAAGAATAATACTTATCATTATTCTATTACAGAAGATACTATAATATATCATTTCTCTATAGATAGTAGTGGTGAAGTAAATATTGATTTGGATAAAGAAAATATTACTTTGTACTATTATTATAATAATATTAATTATTCTGATAATGAGTTTAAAATAAAAGTAAATCATAATAAGAATAGTACACATAGTGAAGTATATAATCATGGAGTTAATGTTAAGAGTAATAAACTTACTTATTATGTAGATGGTATTGTACCTAAGAGTAGTAGTAAATGTGTATGTAATCAAGATAATCAAATTATTAATATGGAAAATGGTAAAAGTACTATATGTCCTAATTTGATAATAGATAATTATGATGTAGATAGTAATCATGCTGCTTATATTGGTAAGTTTAGAGATGATTATATGTTTTATTTGATGAGTAGAGGTATTAGTAGGGATACTAGTTATAGATTATTATTAAATGGTTTTTTAATTAATAGTGATAGTATTGATAATAATAGAATAAGTGAATTTATTGAAGAGATAGAAAAAATATAGGAGGTGATTAGATGCATAGAGAAGATTTTCCAATATTAGAAGATGATATTGTTTATTTCGATAATGGCGCAACTACTCTTAAGAGTAAGAGAGTAATTGATTCTATGAATAAATATTATTTAGAACATACTTCTAATATACATAGAGGAGATTATAAATCTGCTGTAATTACTAATGAATTATATGATGGTACTAGAGATGTAGTTAGTAAATTTATTAATTGCGATAGTAATGAAGTTATTTTTACTTCTGGAACAACACAATCTATAAACATGGTAGTCTTTGGATTTATGAAAGATTATTTAGATAAAGATTCTGAAGTATTACTTACTAAAAGTGAACATGCATCTAATGTATTACCTTGGATAGTATTAAGTGAAGAAATTGGATTTAAGATTAATTATATTGATTTAGATGATAATTATGAATTAAGTATCAATAATGTTAAGAAAGCTATTACTTCTAATACTAAGGTTATTAGTATAGCTCATGTTACTAATGTTATTGGTGATGTTAGAGATATTAAGAGTATTGGTAAATTATGTAGAGAGAAAAATATTATTCTTAATGTTGATGGGGCACAAAGTGTTCCACATATGAAGGTTGATTTTAAAGATATGAATATAGATTTCTTAAGTTTTTCTGGTCATAAGATGGGTGGACCTACTGGAGTAGGAGTACTTGTTGGACGATATGAATTATTAGAGAAGATGAAGCCATTATGTTATGGTGGAGGAATGAATAATTATTTTGAAGAAGATAATAGTTATGAATTGAAGCCTATTCCGATTAGGTTTGAGGCTGGTACTCCACCAATAGGAGAAGTTATTGGACTTAGAGAAACTATCTTATATCTAGAAGAAATTGGAATGGATAATATTCATAAGCATGAAGTAGAATTGAAAAAGTATTTAGTTAATAAGTTAGAGAAGATTGATGGAATTACTCTATATAATAAAAATAGTAATAGTGGAATACTAGCATTTAATGTTGAGGGAGTATTTGCTCAAGACACATCTATTTATTTAAATAAATATAATATATATGTGAGAGCCGGTAATCATTGCGCTAAATTATTAAAAGATGTAATTGGCGTGAAAAACACAGTTAGAGTTAGTATGTATTTATATAATAATTATGAAGATATTGATAGATTAATAAAAGTATTAAAGAATAACAAAGAGATACTTAATAGTGTTATATAGGTGATATTATGGATAATAATTTAAGAAGAGAGATAATACTTGATAATTATCAAGATCCTATGAATAGAGGACTAATTGAAGATGATAGTTATTTGAAAGTTAATACTAATAGTGAAAGCTGTATAGATAATCTTGATTTTATGATGAAGATTGAAGATGGAGTTGTAAAAGATATTAGATTTGATGGAGAGGCTTGCGCTATTAGTACTAGTGCTACTTCTATAATAATTAGAAGTTTAATTGGTAAAAAGGTTGATGAAGTAAGAAAAATATTAATTAATTATCAAAATATGATTAATGAAAAAGATTATGATAGCGAAGTACTTGGTGAGTTAAATGTTTATGATGAAATTTGTAAACAGCCAAATAGAAAGAATTGTGCATTATTACCAAGTGTTGCGATAGATAAAATGTTAGGGGAGTTAGGAAATGAAGGAAACAATGATTGATGCAAAAAGAATAAGATTAGGGAAGGTTACTTATTTTGATACTGAACATAATGGAAGTGCTGTTCCACCAGTTGAGGCTTATGCATTTTTAGTGGATGTTGGTGGATTTTATGTTAATCCATTTAATATAGTTGATGAATTACCAGTTTATGATAGAGTTCCATATTCAAATACTACTAAAGATGGTGAAGATTATGGTACTAAAATAGTATTAAAACAAGGAGAAGTAATGGATGGACCTTGTTATGTATTAGATAGAATAAATGTTGCGGAATACTATGGTGTTACTGATGTGTCACTCAGTATGTTAGAAGAGTTTATTATTAGATCTAATAAATTCTTTATAGATAGACCGGAATTATTAGAAGATAATATTAATAATGGTAATTTATTTAGAAAAAAATATGCGAAGAAGAAACTTAATGAGGATCAAAAGAAAATGAAGAAATTTATTGGTTTCTTAGCTGATTGTGAAAGAGAAAAGGGTGTTCAATTTAGTAAATAGACAAGAGGTGATTTAATGGAAGTAGTTGGTTTAGATAAAGATAAAGTACTTACTATTTCTAAAGTCAAGGATGAAGAAGATTGGGTAAAAGATTATAGACTAGATAGTTATAAAAAATTTGAAAAATTAGATTTACCTAGTTTTGGTCCAGATGTTAGTGATTTAGATTTTTCTAAGATTATTTATTATAAGAATAATGATAAGGATAATATGATAAAGAATGATTGGAAAAATGTATTAAAACCTATTGTTGATGAATTAGATTCTGTTGGAGTAATAGAGTCTGAAATACATATGGGTGGTATGGGAGTTCAATATGAAAGTGAAGTAATATACCATTCTATGATTGAAGAAATAGAAAAGAAAAAAGTAATTTTTACTTCTATAGAAATGGCTATGAAAGAATATCCAGATATTGTAAAAAAGTATTTTGGTAAAATAGTAAATAATGGTGAGAATAAGTTTGCTGCTTTAAATGGGGCGGTATTCTCTGGAGGTAGTTTTATATATATACCACCTAATACTAAATTAGATAG
>CACXFY010000043.1 GCA_902767005.1 uncultured Erysipelotrichaceae bacterium | reverse complement strand
GCATCTATACCAAATAGTATTACTGAAAAATATTTCTTACTATTTGGATTTAATAATCTATTATTAATAAATATTCCGAGTACTGTAAATATAAAGAATATATGAATAAAATTATAACTAACAAATCTCTCGCCTAATATATTAGCAAAACCAAGTATAATAAATACATATAAAAATTTATAAGCTAACATTTTAATAAAAGACAAAAATAAACTAATTATTCTAACAAATCTTTTTAATCCTTTACTAGTGTAAGCATCTTCTGTAATTAAATCTTTTAAAATAGGTAATTTCCTAAGTATATAAATAAAACTATTAGTAGCATAACTCATATCTATTTTAAAAGATGTTTTTAAAGTATTAATCATTTTTCTCATCCTTTAAAGCTTTAATAATCTTATCTTTATATTTCTTAGTACCTAAATTATTTTTCTCAACTAATTCTAGTTCTTTATTGTTAATAATTACTATTTCATCACATAAGTCAGTAGCAAGTTCCAAAATATGTGTAGAAAAAATAATAATATGATCTTTCTTTATATCTTTAAACATTTTCTTCATATCTTCTTGTACTACTATATCTAAACTAGTTAAAGGCTCATCTAATAGTATTACTTTTGGATTACTAATAATATTAATAAGCATCTGCATCTTATTCTTCATACCATGTGAATAATCTTTTAATAATTTATTTTGATCTTCTTTGTCTATCTTAATAAAATCAAAATAATAATCTATATCTTTTAAATCAGTAATTTTATCTTTATTAATATCTAAGAAAAATTCTAAAAATTCTTTAGCAGTTAAAAACTCTGGTACTATTGGTGTACTAACTACATAACCAATATCAGAATAATTTAATTTGTTTTTACCATATTCATCTTCTAAATAAAAATTGCCACTACATTCTATATCACCATTTAAACAATTAAATAAAGTAGTTTTACCTGCACCATTTCTACCTAAAAGACCATATATTTTACCTTCTTCAAAAGTAAAACTTATTTCTTTTAAAACTTCTTTATCACCAAAACTTTTACTAAGATTAACAATATCCAATTTCATAAAATCACCAATTCCATTATAACAAAAAAATAGAATCTATAATAGATTCTATTTTATTAACAACCACTCTGTGGTGTAATTGATACTGTAGCTTCCGCATAAACTTGACCACCACCACTACGATAGTATCCAGCTGAACAAGTAATTGATTTTCTTTGACCACATGACGCAGAAACTGTATACCAGTCTGACCAACAATAATCACCTGGACCATTAAGAGTACAACCACCACCAAAGTTTCCTGTTTGTAAGAATGATCCCCAGAAATGGCCTTGATTTACATGTATGTGACAACGATATTGAACATTACATGTACCTGATTTTTGTTTTCCTTCAATTATTACTGAGTATTGTGAAGGAATTGCGCTAGTTCCTGAACTACCACTAACTTCTGCTGGACCAGGACAAGATTGTGAAATTGTACATCTCAATGACTTAGATGTAGTTCCATCACTAAATGCATAATTTGACTTAGCAGTTACTCCAACAGTAAATGTTCCAGGACCTTTTTGACTATTATTAGAATATGTTACATTTGCTCCTCCTGAAGCCAATGTCTGATTACTACCATTATATTTTAAATTACTTCTACAAGAACCTGTTGTTGCTGACTTCTTTCTTGCTATTGAACATGATTTTGTCTTAGATGTAGTTCCATCACTAAATGCATAGTTAGAACCAGCAGTTATTGTTACAGTTTGGTTTCCAGCTGCTGTTCTAGTATTATTAGTATATGAAACGTGTGATCCACCACCCATTAAAGTTTGTGAATTACCATTATATGTTCTTCCATAGCAATTACCTGTTGTTGCTGATTTAGCTCTAGCTATTGAACATGATTTTGTCTTAGATGTAGCTCCATCACTAAATGTATGGTTAGAATCAGATTTAATTGTTACAGTTTGTGATCCAGCTGCTGTTCTAGTATTACCAGAATATGAAACATATGATCCACCACCCATTAAAGTTTGCGAACTACCATTATATGTTCTTCCATAGCAACTACCTGTTTTTGCTGTTTTAGCTTTTGCAATAGTACAAGTAAATTTCTTAGCGGCAGTTGTTCCATCGCTCCACACATAATTTGCCTTTAATGTTGCAGTAACATTATAACTACCAGCATTAGTACCTGTATTACCACTAAATGTATAACCTGTACCAGGAGTTTTAGTTAAAGTCTGACTACTACCTGTATATGTAACACTCTTACAATAAGAATTTGTTGGAGCAGCAACTGGAGCCTTTTTCAAAGCTGTAGTAGCTGTTACTTTATTACTCTTATTACCAGCCTTATCTACAAATACTCCTTCATTAGCAGTAATAGTAGCATTACCACTAGAACCTGTTGCTTTAGCTTTAACAGTATATTTAAATCCATTAGTAACAGCAGAAGCTCCACTAACACTATCCCAAGACAATTTACTTAAAGAAAAGTTAGAACTTGCTAATGTCTTAGAAGAAATTCCACTTAATGCATCCGTACATGTATATGTATAACTACCAACAGCATTATAATTTAATGAAGCTGGTCCAGTTAATGTACATACTGGAGCAACATTATCTCTTATATAAGTACCACTAGACGCAGAACATTCATTAGTTTTATTAAGAGCAAAGTCCTCTAAATCAGTAATTTTATATTTAATTCTTCCATCTTTAGTAACCGTATAAGAAGTTGTAGTCTTTTGGTTAGCAATAAAAGCTGTTTCCCAATGTGATCCATTATCATAAGATAATTGGAATTTAAAAGTCTTTAAATCATCTAATGCTGATGCATAAGTAAATGCAAAACTAAGTGTTTTACTAGCAGCACCATTAGCTATACTAGGAGTTACAGTTATTTGTCCACAACCAGGTGCCGTATGGTCAAATCTAAATGGACCAAATCTTTGTGTTTCTGTAAAACTATTATTTAAAATATTTTGTACCTTTACTGGAGTAACATATAAATAATATTTTCCAGTAGTATTATCTGGCATATTAAGAGATGCTGATTTTAATGTAACTAAACCACCAGTAGATTTCTTAACTGCATTATTATACTTATAAGTCTTCCAAGAACTAGCTGCTACTGAAGATGCCGTAGAAGCAGTACTCCAAGCATATTTTACTGATTGATTAGCAGTAAAACCATAATTATCAGATAAAACTATAATTGCACTTTTATTTTTAGCATACCTTTCATCAGCAGAACCAGATTCATCTTTAGGCTCAACAACATTTACTGTTACAGTAGGAGCACCACTATCATTTACACACGAAGTTAATTCCACATCATAATCTTTATCAGAATATTGTTCTACATGATTATTATTCTCACAATATAAGAAACTACCATACTTATATTCTTTATTAAACTTTCTAACTAAAACAAAAGAATCTTTTGTTTTAATATTACAAGTAACATCTTTTAATTCAATATCCTTCGCAACTTTTTTATACATAAGTTCCGTTAATTCTACTCTTTGACAACCATACTCAGCTTGACCAAACAAATCATCACTATAAGAATCATTATATAATTTACCACTTACATTAAGCGATTTCTTATAACTCTCATATTGCGTTTTAGCATTACTAGTTTGTAAAGCTCTTAATGTTGGTATTGCAATCACAGTAAGAATTCCTAAAATACTAATTGTGACTAACAATTCTACTAGAGTAAACCCTTTATTCTTCATAGACTATCACCTATTATGATTATAGCATATATGCTATTAAACTTTTTTTATAAAAAAAATATGTTTACTAAATTTTACAAAAAAAGAATTATGTTGGATAATTCTTTTATTTACTATTTTTGACTACAAAATTATAAGCATCTCTACACATATCTTCAATACTCTTAGTTGTTTTCCATCCTAATTCCTTATAAGCCAAACTAGGATCAGCATAACATTCTGCAATATCACCAGGTCTTCTCTCAGCTATTCTATAATTTACTTTAATATTATTAGCAGCTTCAAATGCCTTAATAATATCTAACACTGAATAACCAACTCCAGTACCTAAATTATAAATATATAAACCTTTTCCCTCTTTATCAAGTTTTTCTAATGCTTTAATATGTCCTTCAGCTAAATCAACTACATGAATATAATCTCTAACTCCAGTACCATCTGGAGTATTATAATCATTTCCAAATACATTTAAACATTCTAATTCTCCATTAGCAACTTTTGCAATAAATGGCATTAAATTAGCTGGAATACCTTTAGGATCTTCTCCAATTAATCCTGATTCATGAGCACCTATTGGATTAAAATATCTAAGAATAGCAATATCCCAAGTATCATCTGATTTATATAAATCTTTAAGTATTTGTTCAACAAACAACTTACTTGTTCCATATGGATTAGTAGTACCACCAATCTTATCAGTTTCTTTAATAGGAACTCTTTCAGGATCTCCATATACAGTAGCGCTACTACTAAATACTAATTTCTTAATATTATATTTATTCATAGTATCTAATAATACTAATACAGTAGATACATTATTCATATAATATTCGACTGGCTTACTAACACTTTCTCCAACTGCTTTATAAGCTGCAAAATCTATAACCGCATCTATCTTCTCTTTGTTAAATATTTCTTCTAATAAACTTCTATCTATCATATCCCCTTCATAGAATATAATATCTTTACCAGTTATTTCCTTTATCTTATCTTTAACATCAATCTTAGAATTAGATAGATTATCAAGTACCACTACATCATATCCACCATCAAGTAATGAACAACAAGTATGACTTCCTATATAACCAAGACCACCAGTTACTAATACTTTCATTCTCGACCTCCATATACTTTTTCATATTCTTCAAATACTAGAAGCATTTCTCTTCCAATACTACTATCTATACTACCATCATCTAAGCATTTTTTCAAGAATAGTGACATGTTAGAACCATTTATATAAAACAAATTAAAGTCTGTTTCTAACTCTAATTCATCATAATTTGTCTCACTAAAATTAGGTTCTTCATCACAATCTACTCTAAAATAATAAATCTTACTTTCTACTTTTTTACCAGTATTAAAATAATTACTATCATAAGTAATTATTTCCATTATAGGTGGATAATTTAATTTAACATCTATACCTGTTTCTTCTTTTATTTCCCTTTTTAAACAAGACTCTAATGTTTCATTTTCATCAACATGTCCACCAGGTAATTGATAAGTATTATTATTATGACAAAGTAATATATCTCCTCTACTATTAATAATAATACCTTTAACTCTAGTAACAGTAAAATCTATTTCATCTTTCTTTAAGTTATCATCATTTATTATTAGTTTTCTCATATTAACATCCTTTACAAGTATCTTTCCCAAAACTCTGTAGTACCAGAATTTACCGTATTAAAATAGTTCTGAATATAAGCAGCCATTTCACTTGCTTTATTATATATTGGTTTACCATAATTCATACAAGAAGCTTTATAATTAGCTGTCATATATTCAAATGTTGAAGCTCTATCTTCAGCAGCATCTGTCTGTGCATAGTTATTTACAAAATATGAATCTGGATTATAACCATTACGCGTATATGATAAGTTTGAATTAATATTATTATAAGTATAACCTGGTGGATTAAATCTATTCCAGTTATTAAAGAATCCACCATATTTATTAATATATCTTTCTATATAATGAAATATTTCATGATGAAAACTTTCTGGAAATGAATAATCACAAGCTATCGAAATAATTGCTCTACTATAATTAGAATCTGTTACTCCTGTAACTCCTGTTTGTGAATAATGACTAATTAAATATACCGTTAAAGGTATTCCACCATTCTTCATTTCTTGAAAGAATCCTCTAGGATATCTACTTAAACAATTATTTAAATTGTTTAATGCTGAATTAATACTGGCACTGTTAGACATAGGCACAGTAGATAAACCACCAACACTATAGCCATTTGTTTCACTACCATATTTAATAGTAATGCCATAAGTATTTTGAATATTATTTCTTAATGTATTATTTGGATCAGCAACTGGAGTAATTACTACATTAGGTTTTGTATTATTGTTATTATTGTTATTATTATTGTTATTTGTATTTGGCTTTGGTGTATTAGTATTAGGCTTCGGTGTATTAGTATTAGGTTTTGGTGTATTATTAGTCTGATTACCATTATCAGTTTTTGGATTATTATCCTTAGTTATCTGTTCACTATAAGAATCACCAGTATGAATAGGACTTCTATCTGAAGTAGTAATATGTATTTCTTCTCCATCATTACTAAGTGGTGTTAAATCCTCTAAGTTAATATGTGTAGTCTCACTAATAGATGATATTAATCCAATTATCATCAAACAAAAAGAGACAAAGAATAAAAATTTAGCTAAAGACATCTTGGCTCTATAACTCATAATTATTCTCCTCTCTTATCTTTCCTATTTTACTAATTGTTGTTCCTTTAATTTTTCATTTTCTATACTTATTTGTTCATAAAGTGCTTGTGCACCAGCAGCATCTCCTGATTGATATAAATTATTTGCTTCTTCCATCATTTTTTCTATTTTAGCTTGTGGAT
>CACXFY010000042.1 GCA_902767005.1 uncultured Erysipelotrichaceae bacterium | reverse complement strand
ATTTTATATCTATCATTATTTTTCCTCCCAAAGTTTTCTATATGCATTTTTATATAAAATTTTATCTATTTCTTCTTTACTATACTCAGTACTTAATAATTCCACTAAATCTTTTTTTATAGTTTTATAATCAAATACCATTCTTCCACCTAAGCCACTAAAAAAGTAATTATCAAAAGTCATATCATCACTCGCAACACCAACATTATCAATACCCATAATGTCTACTATATGCTTCATATTCTTTAAATATGCTTCCCTTAACTTTTCATCACTAGCATTATTATCAAGTACAAATTCCGAGTATTCAACTACTCCTACTATACCATCTAATTCTTTAATATCTCTTAATTCATCATCATCCAAATTTCTTAAATGAGGACAAACACTATAGCTATTAGAATGACTAGCTAATACTTTTACTCTTTTACCTTGTTCTTTCTCTGCCTTAATTAAAGCAACAGTATCTTTAAATGTCTTCTCATTCATATGACTCAAATCAATACTAATTCCTAAATCAATAGCTTTTCTTAAGAATTCTCTTCCTTCTTCAGTCAAGCCATAATCTCCTCGATTACCAGAACCATATTTATTAGGATTATTCCATACTAACAATATATTTCTAAGTCCTAAATTATATAATTCTTCTAATTCATTAGTATCTTTAATATAGTCACAACCTTCTATACTAAATATTATATCTAATCCAGACATTTTCTCTTTAAATATCTCAGTAGCTTTTTTAAACATCTCTGAAACATTTATCTCTTCTAATGTTAATCCCAACTCTTCCTTCATTTCTTCTTCATTCATAAAGTAAAGATTAGCAATCACACCCGAGACATTATCACTATTATAATTATCTAACCATTCTTCTAAATAAGAATAATCCATACGCAAATAACATTGATATATTACTGATAATAAATCATAATGCATATCTATCATAATATTACCTCCTAACAAAAAGCGACCTTGCATTCCAAAGGAGCAAGATCGCGGTACCATCCTTAATTTTACTTAATTAGATAACGGCTCATCACCGGAAACTATTAATTTCTCTATAGAGTAGATAAATAAGTTTTTAATATCGTTTCCACCAACCACGAATTCTCTCTAATTAAAAGATCTTATTATTATCTCTAATCACCGATTTGTTACATTATATAATAATTATTAAAAAATAGCAAATTTAATCTATAGTACAATAAAATCCATTATTAGGTACTACATCTCCACCAAATTCTTCAATAACAACATCAGAAGTAATGTTCTCAAGCTTAGCTTCCTTGATAGTCATCTTATCACTAGTTATATAAACACGCATATCTAGTTTGTCGCCATTCTTGATTACTTTAACATATCCAAATGTTTCATGATTACCAACACCATATTCTGCTGTATCATTATAAACAAAGTAATAAGTACCATTACCAAGCATCCTAGTAGTACTTGAATCACAAGAATAAGTTCCCTTTTCAATACTCTTTTCCGTTTTAGAAACTAATCTTTCTGCTTGTTTAACAAATAATTCTTTAGAAGCAGTATCTATTGTTCTCATGAAAGAAGTAAAATTTGAAGCTATAAACATACCTATACTTGCGATAAATACAAATATGATAATTTTTCTCATAATACTCTTCTTACCATAATCTTTTTCAGCATTATCTAAATCTAAATTATCTACATAATGATATCCATCATATAATACTGAACTAGAATATCCAATAACTAAATAATCAATACAACCAAATATTAAAGTCTTAATTCCACGTCCACCAAATCTTTGTCCCAATTTATAATTAAGATAGAACGGTCCAAATGGAACTAAGAATAATAAAGCCCATATTCTCTTCTCCATTGCCATTTCTGCAATTAACAAAAGATTATATATTGGTATAAATACACCATACCAAGGCTTATTAGCTTTCATAAACATTAATTCCATACCATAGAACAGTAAGAAATAAATACATATTATTAACCAAATAACTGGAAAGTTAGAATAAACAATTAATAGTAAACTATCAGAATATTTTACAACAGCAATAATTATTGTAATAACCATTACAAGTAAAAAGGCAAACATATTAACCCAGAAACACAAGTTCTTTCCACCCATTTTACTTCCAAGTGCTAAAGAACCATTCTCTACTTTTTCAATACTCTTTTTGGATCCTACCCTATAAAACATACTACCACTATGCTTTTCAAATTTTTTATACTTTTCATTATCTGGATGATCATAATTTAAATTTCCACACTTAAGACAATATCTAGCACTCTTTTTCATTTCAGCACCACATCTAGAACAATAAGTAATTAATTCATCATCATTCATATTTTCACCTCTAACTCTTCGGATACCAAGTAGTAGTTATCTTATCTCTTGATATCTCTTTACCATCTTTATATGTATGAAGATAAGTAGTGTATCCTCTTGCTCCTATCTGTACTGACTCTGTAGAATATGTTTT
>CACXFY010000041.1 GCA_902767005.1 uncultured Erysipelotrichaceae bacterium | reverse complement strand
TATTTGATAAACAAATTCAAAATATTAAAGAAAGAAATATTGAAAAAGCTAAAAATATCTTTAGTATATTAGAAGATAGATTACAAAGAGAAAAGAAAAGAATGGAAGATCAAATACTTATCCTAAGAAATGAAGGATAGAAAGTAGTGATATAAATGCAGAATTTTTTTGATAATAAAATTGTAAAAACAATTCTAAATATTGTAGAAATATTTATATTTATTGTTGTTTTATTGTATTTAGTATTTGTAGTTGCCCAAAGAGTTACTAATAATAAATCAATTGCTGGCTATAGAGTGTTTACAGTCGCAACTGGATCTATGAATCCTAAATATCTAATAAACGATGTAATAATAGTAAAAGATGTAAATCCAGATAAATTAAAAGTAGGCGATGATATTGCCTATAAAGGAGAACGTGGTGGATTAGAAGGAATACTAGTATCCCATCGTATTATTAAAATAGAAAAAGCAGATGATGGTCATCTAAGATTTTATACTAAAGGTATTAATAATAAAATAGAAGACCCATCTTTTAATGAAGATCGTATTATTGGTAAAGTACGTGGTAAACTACCAATAGTAAATGAGTTAAATCATGTTATTAAAAATCAATATGGTTTCTTTTTCCTAGTATTTGTACCATTGGTATTAGTTATCTTCTTAGAAATAGCTGAAACAATTACCAATATCAAACTAGAAAAAGGAGAATTAGAAGAAGCAAAATATAACAAAGAAGAAACAGAAGATGAAGAAACAGAAGAAGAATCTGAGGAAGATTCCGATAAAGTAGAAGAAGAGTCTGAGGAAGAAGTAAAAGAATCTGAAGAAGATTCTAAAGAAGTAGAAGAATCCACAGAAACTGTGGAAGAAGAGAAATCTGAAGAAGAACAAGTTGTGGAAGAATTAAAAGAAAAGCCTAAAAAAATAAAAGCAAAAAAAATTGTTGAGTTATTAGAAGAGGAGAAAACAGATAATAAAGATGAAGTTATTTAAGAACGAAGCTAAAACTGTTTATGATAATTTACAAAAAAGACGTAAGAAAATAATAAGAAGATCATTATTGCTTGCGATTTTTGCGTTTGGAGTAAACATTTATGCTTGGTTCATTTTCCTAAACCAATCTCATCTTAGAGTAGAAGGAAACGTAGCTTCATGGAATGTAACATTTTATGATGGTACAGAAGAAGTACAAGATTTAGTTATAAGCGAAAGATTATATCCTGGAATGGATAATTATAATAAGACATTAGCTATTGAAAATGATGGTGAAATGACAGCTAGTTTTGAATACACAGTCCAAAATTTAAAAATACTTGGTAATACAATAGATACTACTAATCAAACTAATGTTATTAATAGTTTACAAAATGATTATCCATTTGTATTTACTATGTCATCAGATAAAAATACCATTGAACCAGATGAAAGAATTAATTTCTCTGTTGATATAAGTTGGGATTATGAAGATTCTGGAACTAGACCATATTATAAATTGACTGAAGTATATAACTTTAATCCTGATTTTGACTATTATACAAAGAGTGGTAATACTTATACAAAAGCAACTAATATTACCGCAGCTAATTTCGTTTCTAATAGAAATAATTTATATTTAGAAAGAGATGATGCTGACACATACTTCGGAGAAAAATGTGGAACATATCAAAAATCAACTGGAAAGGCATGCGTAGAATATACAATTCGCGTAGTGGTACAACAAAGCAATGACTGATATAGAAAGATTGAGACAAGCTCTAATTGATTACTTTGGTACCCAAGCCCAAATATTTCCAGCAGCCTATCTAGAAGTTGAAAGAGTAAAAAAAGCCTCTGATGAAGAAATATTAGAAATGGCTGCTAAATACCTAGGAAATCAATATATAAAAAGAAGATAAATAGTAAGTAGTCCTTACTATTTTTTTTAATTATGATATAATGAAATAGGAGATGATGAAAATGAAAAAACCATTAGTGTTATGTATTTTAGATGGCTGTGGAGTAAGAGAAGAAACCGACGGTAATGCTTTTAAAAATGCTAATACACCAACTTTAGATATGTTAATGAATAAATATCCACACTCTATATTACAAGCTTCTGGAAAAGCAGTAGGACTTCCTGAAGGACAAATGGGAACTAGCGAAGTAGGACATATGAATTTAGGAAGTGGAAGAGTTGCTATTCAACCATTAGAAAATATAACTGCTTCAATTGATTCAAAAGAATTCTTCAAAAATGAAGAAATATTGAAAGTATTAAATCATGTAAAATCTAATAATTCTAATTTACATATATTTGGATTATTATCAGATGGTGGAGTACATTCTCATATAAATCATTGTTTAGCTTTACTAGAAATGTGTAAAGAAGAAAATGTAAACAATATCTATTTTGATATATGTTTAGATGGTAGAGATACTTATGAAAAAAGTGCCTTAACATACCTAGATCAATTAGATGCAAAAATAAAAGAATTAGGTATTGGAAAAATAAATACTATCTCTGGAAGATACTATGGTATGGATAGAGATAATAACTTTGATAGATTAAAACTACATTATGATGCCATTGTCTATGGTAAAGGTAAGGAATATAGTAGTTATAAAGAATTAATAGAAGAAAACTATACTAATGAGAAATATGACGAATTTGTAATTCCAGGAATAATAGATAAACACCCGTTACAAGATAATGATGGCATAATAGCTTTTAATTTTAGAAAAGACAGATTAAGAGAAATGTTTACATTATTTACTAATCCAACAGAGTATGAGCAACAAGCTAATGAAAAAGGATTAAATGTAAAGCATTTTAATAATTTAAAAGTACTTACAATGTATCCGGTAACAGAAACAGTAAAATGTCCTCATGCTTTTGATGACTTAGATTTAAAGAATATCTTAGTAGATTATTTACATGATAATAATTTATCTCAATTAAGAATAGCTGAAACAGAAAAATATCCTCATGTAACATTCTTCTTTGATGGTGGAAAAGAAGTAGACTATCCAGACATGAAAAAAATATTAATACCATCACCTAAAGTAGCTACTTATGATTTACAACCAGAGATGAGTGTTTATATTGTTACAGATAATTTCTTGAAAGAAGTAGAAAACTATGATGTAACAATTATGAATCTAGCTAATGGAGATATGGTAGGACATACTGGAGTATACGAAGCAGCAGTAGAAGCTGTAGAACATATGGATAAATGTCTAGCTAAGATATATCATAAAGTAGTAGAAGAATTAGATGGAATATTAATAATAATTGCTGATCATGGAAATTGTGATATTATGTGGGATGAAAATCATAATCCAGTAACATCCCATACTACTAATCCAGTACCTTGTATAATCACTAAAGAAGGTATAGAACTAAATGATGGAAAACTTGCTGATATAGCTCCAACAATGTTAGAGTTAATTAATATGCCAATACCAGAAGAAATGACAGGTGTATCATTAATAAAGAAGTAGAAAAGTCTACTTCTTTTAATATATATTTTATAAACAAAAAAAGAATTTAGTATAAATTAAATTCTTTTTATTTATAAGTTATATGATTCATTATATCAGTAACAGTATTATCTAAACTATTAGTAATTTTATCATTAACTAGATCAATCTTACCAATAATAATATTATCGTTTGGTAATTCAATAGGTGGAGTAGATACAGTTAATAAATGAAAACCAGTACTTTTAGGTTCTAAGAAATATATATTAAATTGTCTAATAATTCTATCTTTCTTATTAACATTCATTAAGTTATCTTGAATATATACTACAAAGTCTAATCCGTTAGCACTATATTTTTTATGAAACTTTAAGTTATTATCTGGATTAGTTAATCTAGCGTCACGCATACCTTTTTTAGTATTATCTAATACTTTAGTTAAACGTGAATCAAAATCTTCTCCATCTAATAATTTTCCATCAGTTATGAATTGTTCTACATAACCTTCATTTGATACTGCAGTAAATAATGTACCTGGATTTTTTATTTGTTGAAAACCACCAAGTATTGGAATATTTAAATTATCAGTATATTTTTCATTTAATCTTTTTGCAAAATCTAATGCTCTATCTTTACTCATATAATCACCTAGTATAATTATATAACATGTAGTATAAAAATTCTACTGTAAAGTGTAAAAGATTAAAGTTAATAGTTGAGATATAAAGTAAATAATGATAAAATGTAATTAGAATAAGGTGGTGACTTCATGGTAAGTAGTGGTCAAGTATCAGGTGATGCTAGTAGCGTATCTAGTGGATTCTCAAACTACAATTCTAGTGTCAGTGGAGTAGCCGGAGCTTGGGAAGGACCTTCATATGATAACTTTAATAGTCAAGCATCACAATTTGTATCAGAGTTTCAAAGCACTATTCAAGGAGAACTAAATTCATTTGCTGAAGCTGTATCAGCATATGAACAATATATTCAAGCCCAAAAGAATAGAGATATTGCAAAAAGCAATCTAAGTGAAGCACAAAGAGTAAAAGATTCAAGTGCTGCGACTGAATGGAGTGGAAAAGTTGAAGAATATGCAGGTCAAATGACTACATTTAAATCTCAAATTGAGTCTGCTTTAGCTAGTGCCTCTAGTACTAAATTAGAAGCAACTTCATTAGGAAAAGCTTTAGGAAACTTTGTAAATTATTATCAAGGTAATTATAGTGAACCATATTCTCAAGGAACAATCGCTACTTCAGGATGTGGACCAACTTCACTAGCAATGGTCCTTACCTATTTATTAGGAAAAGAAGTTTCACCAGTTGAGACAGCAGCCTTAGGTAATGGAACATATACATGTGATAAAGGAACTACGTGGAATTACTTCGGTGACATGGCAGATAGATATGGTGTTAAATGTGAAGAAATGGGTGTTTCTGCATCTAACATTTCAGATAATTTAAAGAATGGAAAAACTTTAATAATGTCTATGGGACCTGGACACTTCACAAACAATGGCCATTTCATTGTATTGCGTGGTTTTGATAACGATGGAAAAATAATAGTTGCCGATCCGGCAAGTGAAGATAGAAGTAATCAGACTTGGGATTTAGACGTTTTCGTAAACGAAGGCGCAGAAGTCTGGGCATTTAGTAATTAGGAGGTAAATATGTCAGTATTTATGTTAGAAACAGGAGCTGTACAATCAGCTGCCGATAGCTTAAATTCAGTAGTAAGTGAACTAGAATCATTAAGTAGTTCAGTAGCTGGATATGACACATCTCAAGAAGGAGAGGAACACTTTGATTTTGATGGCGCTAAAAGTGTAATAGCTGAAAACATTAAAGCAGCAGCAGTCAAAGTACAAAATACAGCAACTATAATGAATACGGTAGTAGAATCACATACTAACTTACAAAACTCTATGAAATATGGAGAAGATGCTAGTAGTAAAGAAGAAAGTCCAACAGCTAATAAGACTGGAGGAAATAACTCTGGATCTAATAGTAATGGTGGAGGATATTATCCAAGCAGCAGTGGCGGCGGTAGCTACTCTGGAGGCCATTCTAGTGGAGGCAGCACAGGTAGTGGAGTATATGCTATTCCATCAACTAAAAAAGATAAAAAGGAAAAGAAGAAAGAAAAAGAAAAGGAAGAACAAGAAAAAGTTAAGGTAACTGGTATTTTAGCAGTTCCAAGTGATAAATATGCAACAGATGACTCTAAAAAGAAATTAATATCTACAGCATTAGCTGGTGTTATGCTAGCTCCAATTGCTAAAACTATTGGTGCTGATGCATTAAAAGCTTTTGAACAATCTTATGATATAAGATATACAAAAGAAGGATTCGCTCAAGTAGGCGATAGATATGTAATTAGTTGTGATGAATCATATGGTAAAGTAGGAGATATGATTGATATCAAACAAAAAGATAATTCTTATATTAAGTGTATTATTGGATCAGCAAATAAGAAAGCAGATGAATATAAAAATAATGTTAG
>CACXFY010000040.1 GCA_902767005.1 uncultured Erysipelotrichaceae bacterium | reverse complement strand
TAGGGAGTGTGATATTATGATATATCCATCTATCGATAAATTACTTAACATAGTTGATTCTAAATATGAGTTGGTGCATATTGCTGCTAGAAGAAGTAAGCAAATTTCTAAAGAAGGATATTTACAAATGCCTGATACCGAGTACAAAAGTAAAAAGAATATAGGGCGTGCTCTTGAGGAGGTTTGTGAGGGCCTTATCGAGATAAAGAAAGAAGATGAATAATCTTCTTTTTTTATGATATACTTTAATTGGGTGATGGTTCTTGAAAATTATTAAATATCAAAAGACTACTAAAGGCAGATATAAAGTGTTTTTAGATGACGATAGATGTCTATTATTATATGAAGATGTAATATTAAAACATGAATTATTATTGAAAAAAGAATTAAGTGAAGAAGAAATAATTGAAGCAGAAAAATATAATCAAGAATGTGATGTATATTATGTAGCTTTAAACTCTATTAATAGTAGATTTAAAAGTGTGCTTGAACTTAGGCAATATTTAGAAAGAAAAGAGTATCCAAAAGATTTAATAGAATTAGCTATTAATAAATTATTAGATCAAGGATATTTAAATGATAGAAGTTTTTGCAAGAGTTATATTAATAATCAAATTATAACTACTACTAAAGGACCATATAAAATTAGAAGAGAACTTAGAGATAAAGGAATAGATGATGATATTATTGAAGATGAGATTGTAGCTTTTGATGAAGAATTAGAATTTGATAAGGTTAATAAATTAGCTAATCGTATGGTTAATTCTAATAAGACTAGAGGTGGATCTGTTCTTAGAAAGAAAATAACTACTGATCTTACTAATATGGGATATAGTACTGATATTATATATAAAGTACTTAGTGATATAGATTTTACTAATGATAAAGATATGATAAAGAAAGAATATGATAAAATATATAAAAGACTTAGTCGTAAATATAGTGATAAAGAATTAGAATATAAGATTAAAGAAGCATTATATAAAAAAGGATTGTATTATGAAGATTAAAGATTTCATTAAAAAGAATAAGTTAAGTATATGTTTTATATTGTTATTTAGTTGTTTAACTATTTTTATATTATCTTTTGCTTTTAGAGATGCTGATTATTTTTGGCATATTAAAGCTGGAGAATATATGGTTAATCATGGCTTGCTTAATCACGATGTTTTTTCTTGGAGTGTTTATGGTAAGTATTGGATGAGTCATGAATGGTTATTTGAAATTATATTGTATGGTTTCAAATGTATATTTGGAAATATTCATATACTGGTGTATGCTTTTGTTTGTATTCTATCTTTATTTTTAATAATATTTTTTAGTAATAAAAAAGAATTCTTAAAGAATCCTTTATTTGGAATTGTTTGGTGTTTTTTAGGAATAATTTTAATATATTTTGTACAAGGTAGACCACAATTACTTAGCTTTATATTATTGTGTCTTAGTATTTGGTTTTGTATAGATTTATATAGGAATAAAGATTCTAAAAAGATATACTTTATGCCACTTCTTAGTATTATTTGGGCAAATGTACATGGTGGTAGTAGTAATCTAGGTTATTTATTTTGTTTTATATTTTTAACAGTTGGATTATTTAATTTTGATATTGGTAAAGTTAAAAGTAATAGACTTAGTAAAAAACAACTATATAAATATTTAGTAATAGGTATTATATCTATACTATGTATTAGTATTAATTTACATGGATTTAAGATGATTATTTATCCATATGAAAATATGGCAAATAGTTTAATGATTAGTACTATTAGTGAGTGGAGAGCAACTTCTTTATCGGATATTAATCATTATCATTATTTAGTATTTATAGTAGTTATATTCTTTATAATGTTATTTAGTAAGAAGAAAATTAATTTTATAGATTTAGTATTATTTGGAATTAGTATTTATTTAGGATTGAAGAGTATTCGTTTTTGGGGTTATACATATATTATTATGAGTTATGTAATCTTTAATTATATTGAAAAGAGAAGAGAAGATAGTGGTACTAAAGCTATAATGCTTGTTATTTCGTGTCTCTTGGTAGTAGTTTTTATTACTAGAGTAGATAGTATTTATAAGAAAATTAATCATAGTTATTTGAATGATAAAGTTATTAGTTTAATTAAGAGTAAGAAACCAAAACGTTTATTTAATATGTATGATTTTGGTGGAGAGTTAGTAAATAGCGATATAAAAGTTTTTATTGATGGAAGAGCAGATCTTTATTCTAAATATAATTATAAAGATTATATAGATATTTCTACTACTGATGTTAATTATATAGATAAATTTAATAAATATGATTTTGATTATTGTTTAGTTAGTAAAAAATATCCGATCAATGATTATTTAAAATATAATGATAATTATGAAATAATATATAATGAGAAAAGTATATTATTGTATAAAAAAAGAGCTAATTAAAGCTCTTTTTATTGTTGTGTTGTAGTATTATTGTTTTTTGCTTTTTCTATCATATCATCCATATAAGCATTATATTTACCTTTTAGTGCATCATCATTGAATGTAAGTTTATTTGCTTCTCTCCATTCTTTTAGAGCAGTGTAATATAATGATGAATCATTTGATATTTTTTCTTCTCTTATTTTTTGTTTAATTTCATCTTTAACATCTTTTAATTTAGATTTTTCTTTTTCTCCAGTTTTTAAGATTATATGATATCCATATTGAGTTTTAACTGGTTTTTTAGTATATTCTTTTACTTTTAAGTTTTTAGTTGCTTCTGAGAATTCTGGTACCATATCTTCATATGCGAAGTATCCTAAATCTCCACCTTTAGATTTAGTTGCATCATCATCAGAATATTTTTTAGCTAGAGTAGAAAATTCTTTTCCCTTTTTTAATTGTTTAATTATTTTTTTAGCTTTTTCTAGAGCTTGACTATCTGCTTCTGCTTTTTCATCGCTATCAGCATTATCGCTAACGTTTGGTGAAATTAAGATATGACTTGCTTTCATTTGAGCATGAATATTATCATTATAATATGTTTTAATTTCATCATCAGTTATTTTACTTTCTATATAATCATTTACAGCTAAGTTTCTTTTATATTCTAATCTTAAATTTTCTCTTAAGGCAGATTCAGAATCAACTCCAAAGTATAATTGTAATACTTGTTTGAAAGTGTTTTCATCATTACCATAAGTAGTTTTTAATTGTTCTATTTGTTCATCAATTTTTTTGTTTTCTTCATCATCAGTCTTATATTTCTTTTCTAATATAGGCTTATCCAATAAATTGATTAGTATAGAAATATTATCTTCTTTTATTTTTTCATAGAATTCAGTAGCAGTTATTTTATTTCCTTTTACTGATACAGCTACTTGGCTACCATTTTTAACTTCTATTTTCTTTCCACAACCAGTTGCGATTAATGAAAGAGTTCCTACTAATACTACTGCAACTAAAATTTTTGTCTTTTTCATAAATACCTCCTGCTGAATATGATAACAAAAAGAAATAAAAAAAACAACTTACTAGTTGTTTATTTTATTAAATATTTCATCTAAATCGTTTAATTTTTCTTTGTTTGATATTAATTTCACTTCATCATTTTCATATCTTGGTATTAAGTGTAAGTGAAAATGAGGAATATCTTGACCTAGTTCGTTATTCTCACAAATAGTTAAACCAGAACAATTTAATTTAGTTTTTAATTCTGGGTATAATTCTTTAATTTTAGAAAAAGAATAAGCTACTAAATCATTATCTATATCTAAAATATTTTCTTGATGTTGTTTTGGTAATACTAATAGATGACCATCTGTTACTGGATCTATATTCATGATTACTTTTATTTTTTCATCTTCATAGAATGTTTTAGATGGTAATTCTCCTTTTATAATTTTACAAAAAATACAATCGTTCATATTATACCTCCTTATTTTATATAACGATATTTTATTCTATTATTAGTAATAGAATTATCGTTTTTGTTTTTTATTATATTGTCTATTATTGTAGGAAATTCCTTTTTATTTATTGTTTCTATTGTGATATTATCTATTTTTATTTTTTTATTGTTATCTTTATTAATAATAGTTAAAGAAAAATTATTTGGTGTTATTTTTAATTTATCTAAATCATTAATGTATTTAGTTATTTCTTTTTGAATTGTTTCTTTATTCCAATTAGTTATTGTAAGAGTATCTTCTATTATGTAGCATCTTACTTCTGATAAATTCTTTTCTTTTATTAGTTTATCTTGAATCATAGTTGTGTAATTAGAAAAGGAATCGGTCATTGTTATTTTGTATTCTTTATTTGTTTTTTTCTTTATTTCTTTTTGTATTACATTACTTAGATGTTGCATGAATGGTTTAGCATCTAAATAGTCTTCTTTATAGGTATCAGTTATTTTTTTATCTTTATATTTAATATAAAAATAGTGATTATTGTTTCTTTGATCAGTTATTTTCTTTTCAAATATAGTATTTTTATAGACTGTATCTTCTAAAGTTACTTTATTTAGTATGTCTTTATAGTTTTTATCTAGATAATTACTTATTTTTTTATCTATTCTAGGAATCATTAATACTGCAGCTTTTTCTGTTAATATAATACTACCAAAGGCTACAACTATTATAAATGTGAATATTCCCATACCTATAGTTAATCTTTTTTGTTTGTTCATAAAACCACCTATAGATATTGTATAGTAAAGATTAAGAATAAGCAAATTAAAATATTTTTTTGAAAAATGGTTGTTTACTTATTTATTTTATGATAAGATTAATTATGAATTATAGTAGAATATTGGGTGGTGTTTGATATGGAAAAGCTACATGGTAATGTTCAATACAAGGATCGTAAGGATATTGAAATTGATTATTTTCAGTTAGATGGAAATACTTTTTATTATTGTATAGGAGGAGCTTTAAGTAATGGTAATTATATTGCTTCTACTGATTTAAAAGAAGCAATTGATCCAATGGAGCCTGCTTCTCATATAGGTGTAATAGATCCTGAATGTAACGTTGTTATTCCATTTGAAAATAGAAAAATTAAGACTTTGAGTGATGATATTACAGATATTCTTGTTGTTGAAAAAGCTGTACCTACTACAGAAAGTGTAATAGACGCTAATAATAAGAAGAATGATCCAAGTGTTGCGACTACTATCGTATCTACTCAATCAGTTATTAAAGATAAAATGAATACTTTGATAGGACCAGAAGGTAGATTTGCATGTAATAATCCTTTTGGAGAAGCAAGTATTTTTGATTTAAATGGTAATAATTTAGCTAATGGTAATTATTATAGTTATATAGCATTTGGTAATGGTAAAGTATATATGACTACTAATGTAGAAAATGCTGAAATTAGTGAGTATTCTGTATTACCTCCAGAAGTTCAAGCAAATGTTGGAGAAGAAGTAAAGACAGAAGAAGCTATTGATGTTAATGCTGTAGCAGAAAATAGTGAAGCTATTGCTGAAAGCATTAATACTGAAATGGAAAAAGCTGCAGAAGATATTACTGCAGATACTATAGAAAAAGAGGCTAATGCAACTGTAGATGTTACTAGTGCGATTCCACCAGTTGTTGCGGAAGATAATGCAGAGAACACAGTTGTTGAGACTGAAGGCATTGCTCCTGTTGAAGAAGCGGTTGAAACACCAGTAACTGAAGAAGCTATTACTCCATTATCTGAAGAAACTGTAGCAGAGGGAGCAACAGCTGAAGTTCCAGTTGACGAAATTAAGGAAGAGGCTCAAGTTAATGAACCAATTATGCCATCAATCGGATTACCAGAAGTGGTTGCTGAAGAGCCAACTGAAGAAGTAAAAGAAGAGGCAACTCCAGAGGCACCAATTGCAGAGGAAGCAATAATGCCACCAGAAGTTGCAGAAAATACTGAGGAGCCAGTTGCAGAAGTACAAGAAGAAGTAGTAGCTGAGGCACCAATTGCAGAGGAAGCAATAATGCCACCAGAAGTTGCAGAAAGCACTGAAGAGC
>CACXFY010000039.1 GCA_902767005.1 uncultured Erysipelotrichaceae bacterium | reverse complement strand
TTCTGCTTCGCTAGTTATTTCATCTTTTCCTTTTCCTCCTGAAGGAACATATACTATTTTCTTTTTATTAATTTCATATTGTTTATTGCCAAAACTAAGTGCTTTATCAACTCTTCCTTGTAATAAAGGAGTTAGACTACCATCTTTTTTTATTTTAGATCCTAATATAATAATAAAGTCTTGTTCATAACTAGGTATATGTTTAGCAGCTTCAGTATTACAATACAAAGTAGCAAGTATTAATGTATAAAAATATGACAATGTTCCATTAATACATATATCCAAACTAAATTTAACAAATGCTCTATCATTATTCATCAAAAATCCTGATACTATGTAGTATAATCCTTGACTACCTGCGATTCCTATAAATGCTAGGATGCCTAAAATAATTCCTAATAGTTTTCTTGGATTAAATCCCTCTTTTTTGATTAAAATAAAATTAGTGATGATACTATATGTCGCTAAAATAACAATACAAGGTAGTATTAATATTGCAAAATAAGAAAATGATTTCAAAGTATTGATATAAATATCTACTATATTTAGAATATTCCAATTTTGAACTAATAAATCTATTTGCCTTAATATGTTAACAATTATAAATATTAATAAACCTAGATTCATAATAATCTTATAAGAATACTTTTTCTTTTCAAACTGTCCTCTAATATAAAAAGAACATCCTATAGCAATTCTAATTAAAAATAGTATTAAAATAATCTGCATAGATTTAGCTAATGCTACATTATTAGATAGATTAGTTGCTTTTAATAATCCAATAGTTAATATAATAAAAATAATAGTAACTACTAAATATATTAATCCTCGTTTTTTCATATGATCAACTCACTCGATATAATTATATCATATGTTGAAAAGTATTTTAGATAATAAAAAAGCCATTTAATAATGGCTTTTATTTTGTATAGTTTTCTTTGTGTGCTAGTATTTCATCTACATCAAATGGTAGATCATCATATATTCTTGACATATCATTTAGAGGTGGAAAATAGAACTGAAATACTTCTTCATCTATATTAGTTATGTTTGATAATCCTTTTAACATATTATATCTTTCTTTGTAGTAGTCTATGTCCCAAGGAGCAGCTAATATCTCAGCAAATTCAGTACAGAAATACATTGTATTATTACTTGAATCTCCTTTTAATTCGACTGTTATATAATTATCATAAAAACTAATTGATGCATCTCTTCCATCTATTGTTATGTCTTTTTTTCCACTATCTAAAGTACTTTCTAATTCTTCTGTATATACTATTTCTTCTGGTATAGCTTGAAGACTTCTTGGGAAATGGTCTCCATTCATACTTTCTTGAAGAATAATCTTACATATATTATTACTTACATCAGTATTCATTCTAGATTTTTTTAATAAACATAACTGGTTATTACCACGAGTAGTTACTGTAATATTACTAGTATGACCTGGGGTATATAATTTACCTAACATTAAGAATTCTTTATTCTTTTGCATATTCTTATAATAATTAAATATATCTACATTATTTTTTTCTTCATATTCTATAATCTTTTCATTATTCTCTATTAGAGCTACTATCTTACCTATTATAGACTTTGTATTATAATCAGGTATTATTTTTCCTAATATGTCACAATCTTTATTACTTACAAATCTATTTTCTAAACCTAATAGGTGTGGTAATGTCTCATCAGTTATTGAAAATATACTTATTACTTCATCATTATTTGTTAATTCAAATTTAGTATCTTTATAAAATAGAAAATAAAATATTAATGAATAGCATAGTGTTTGAAAATAAAATTGTTTATATTCTTTAGCATTTAACTCTATAGGTTTATATAATGAAAACCCAGATTTTGGATCTCTTATCTTTATAGTAGCTAGTGTACCATCACTTTTTTTAGCAAGCATTCTATATTCTTCATCAGAAGTACAGTCTTTAAAATCTCTTATTATTTCAGGTATTCTTTTTACTACAATATTTAAAGCTTCTTCAAAAGAATAATTTTTATACTTTTTCATCATTACTTGAAGAGCTTCTTGAACATCAAAATCAAATCTTTGAAAAAGAGTATCCTCTTCCCATTCTGCTTCTAATATTAATTCATCGTCCATATTATTTTCCTTTTTTCTTTTTTATTTTTACTATTAAGTACATAACTATTGATATTATTACAGCACTTATACATATAAATATTAATATAGATTGTATTTTAAAATATATTAAGATATTTATTACTAAGAAGATTAATGACCAATAAATTATTTCTTTTAAATCTTTTTTCATATTATTTTTTTATAAAGGCGTCTCTATCTACTCCACATACAGGACATGAGAAGTCTTCTGGTATTTCATCTCCATAATATACATATCCACACATAGTACAAAGCCAAGCTGTTTTATTATTTTCTGTTGTTACTTTTACATAATCATCTTTATGTTTTTGATAGTAACTATAAGTCATTTCTTCTTTATCTTCATTTAGTATTCTTCCATCTTCAAAACGACATATTAATACTGTATGAGTTTCATTTTCTATTCTATCTTCTATTTTTAACTCCATATAGCCAATAATATCTGATGGTACTTGTATATCCCCTATTTCTATTGTTTCAACTTCATCAAATTTGTTAATCTCTTTCATAGAATGATGTCCAAATACTTCTATTATTTTACTATCTACATCTTTACTTAAAATAGATAGTATTATATGGTCATTACTATGTACTAATTCATTAGTATTATTTGTTTTCATTACAGCAATAGAGAATAATGGGTTTTCTCCACCTGATATTTGACTTACAGCATCTACTATACATCCACCACCATTAGTAGTTAATGAATATACTCCATGTGTTACCTTATAATATATTTTACTCATACTTATCACCTATTATAATTATAATAAATATTATTATAAAAATAAAGAATAATTACTTATCTAAGTATTCTTCTACTGTAATTATTTTCTTTTGTACAGATGCTTGGGCACAACAACTAATACTATTTAGTATTGAAAATACTTTATAATCATTATTAATAATAAATGGGAATGGACTATTTATTATTTTATTATCATCAAAGTCTAATGATTTATAATTGTTCTTTATTAAATAATTATAAAATTCTTTTCTTTTACTTGGTTGTGGTTGAACAATATAATGCATTTCTAACATATATACTCCTTTCTACATCTTATAATTATTAATAAAAAAATACCTGATAACCAGGTATTAGTTATCTTATAGATCTAGCTTTACCACCTAACTTAATAGGTTGGTGTGACTTCATTGGGCTAGTCCCTCCATCACTCGTTATAAGATGTACATATATTATATCATATTAGTTTTTTTCTTTATTTCTTTTAATTATTTTAGATTTCTTTTGTAGACTTAATAAGTCATCTACAAACTTATTTAATGCTTTTCTATCTGGTACTTGTTTATCAAAGTCTACTGTATACCATTCTAGACTTGGTCCTCCATTAGCACTATTATCATAATTAAATGATAAAGATTTATTTGGAGCATCTAAGGCTACTTCTTCTTTATAATCATCTATTTCTTCCCAAGATGGAAAGTTATATTTATCTATTTGATATATTAAATTATTAATATCTTCTTCATCTACTCTATATTCAACAGTAGTTAATGGATCATCAAAATATTCTTTATACTCATGTATTAGTTTTTTGTTTTTTACATCTAATGTAGTTTTATCTATATTACCATTACTATCTCCAGATGAAGAATATACTATTTCTTTTAATCTATCATATTCTCTATCTTCTTCTATTAGATTTAGTACATGATCATTATCTTCTTTTTCATCATTAATATCAAAGTCATGTTCTTCTAATTCTCTTATTTGTTTTTTATTTACTTCTATGAATACTGCAACTATTAATACCATTATTAGTATTATTAATATTACTACTAGTATTCCAATAATTGTATTTAATACTTCCATGTTCTCATCTCCTTAATTAGATTATAACATATGGATCAATACTATACGTTAGAACTTAATGTTGTAGCAGTTGAAGTATTGGCTGGTACTGGAATTCCAACAGTATCTTTTGTTTTCTTTGGTACTTTCTTTTTCTTTTTATATGTTCTCTTCCAGTCTTTTACTTTAATACCATATCTTCTACAGTATGTAGTAAATCTTCTATTAATATATATTTTTTTTACAAATACTATTCTTGCTATATCTATCATTAATTTAAATAATACAATAGTAATAGTAAATATATATGGTATTATGCTATTTAATTTAATAGTTATTAATAAAGCTCCTATTAAATATACTATGTAATATATTTTATACTTCTTTTGTAATAATAAGAATAATAATAATTCACAAGCTATAAATATCATACTTACTATAAATGTAGAAATAAGAGTAATATTTCTTAATAAATAGATTGTATTATCCATAGATTCTATTCTTATTGTAATTATAAATAGTAAGAATGTTAATATAAATGTAGTAAAGCTTATTACGTTTAAATAAGCATTAGCTCTTCTATTCATAATATCACCTCAGTCGATGGTTTTATATTATATATAAAAGTTATAAAAAAGTAAAGAAAAAGAGACTATTAGTCTCTTTTTCTTATAAACCAAATATACTTTTAATCTTTGATTTAGGTTTTTCTTCTACTACAACTTCTTCTTGTTTTTCTTCTGTTGGAATTAGAGTTGCAGATATATTAATATCAAATGGTTCTTTAGATAGAATTTTTTCTTTAAATTCTTCAAATGATTTAGGTCCATTGAAAGTTAGTCCATTTTTCTTTATTTGAGAAGTTAAGACATTGTAGTTTATATAACCTTGTCTACCATGCATTCTACCATAATCATAGTCGTTTGTTTGTTCATTTTCTAAGTATGTATTTACTTCTCCAGTATAGAAACGAACTATATTATTCATTGGTTCAGCATTTTCTTTTATTTGTTCTTCTTCTACATCTTTTCCATCATAGATAAGTCCTAAATA
>CACXFY010000038.1 GCA_902767005.1 uncultured Erysipelotrichaceae bacterium | reverse complement strand
TGTATATAAAATATATGGTCCAGTTTTACCTTCAAGAGATGAGAACTTAACAGGATCAAAGATATAATCAGTCTTTCTAAATGGAAGTAAATCAGCATACTTTAATGTTGCAATAGTAAGTTTATTTGCAATATCTGCTCTTTCTTCACCAGTTATATCTTCTTTTATTTTCTTTTCTATTTCTTCATATATTAATTCTAATAAGTTATCTAGGGTCATGACCCCACCATCTCTTGTTTTAAATGGTTTACCATCAGGCCCATTAATAGTTCCAAATGGAAAATGCTTTAATAACGTTGTTTTTGGTACTAAACCAGTCTTATAACTTGCTCTAAATACTTGTTCAAAATATAATGATTGACGATCATCAGTGAAATACCACATTTCATCTGGGTTAAATCTCTCCATTCTTGAATAAATAGTACCTAAATCCCTAGTTCCATAAATTGTTGCCCCATCATTTTTAATTACCATTAAAGGTGGAATTGGTTTATTATCAGTTTCTTCCTTTACATCACATACTAAGGCTCCCTCAGATTCATATAAATGATCTTTCATTATTTCTAATACTTGAGGGATGTATTTAAAGGCATCAAGTTCTCCTTCAAATAATTCAAAATGACAATTTAATCTATCATAAGTATTCTTAATTACTTCTTTAGAGATTTCTACCATTTGTTTCCATAACTCAGTATATGCTTTATTACCCTTATCTATCTCTGCTGTAATATAACGTACTTCTTCCATTCTCTCAGGATTATTTGCTGCATCTATACTAGCTTTCGGATACATTACACCTAAGTCTTCTGCTGTTAGATTAATCTTAGGATACTCCCCATTAAAATTAGGGTCAAAGAAAGGTGAATCTGGAACCATTCTTTTATATTCAGAAATTAACATACCTGCTTGTCTACCTAAGTCTCCTAAATGAACATCACCTATTACATCATTACCTAATAGTTTAATTAATCTTTTAACGGCTTCTCCAATATTAGCTGAACGCATATGGCCTACATGCAATGCTTTAGCAGCATTAGCACCACCATAGTCTACAACAATCATCTTAGGATCTTGTTTATCAACAAAAATATTAAAATCATTAATACCTTTATTTAAATAATTAATTAAATAACTATCACTAAAAGATAAATTAATAAAACCCGGTCCTGCAATATTAACATTAGTAAATCTATCATCTAATTTACTAACTATTTTTTCAGCTACTTCTCTTGGATTCTCATGGTTCATTTTAGCTAGTGTAAAGGCATCATTTAATTGAAATTGACCTAACTCAGGTCTACTACTAACAACTAAACTTACACTATTACATTCATAGCCTAAATCATTAATAATACCTAATAAATATTTCTCACTTTCTTTAATCATATTATCCTCCTTTTTATAAAAAAAATCCTATTATCTATAGGAACGTATTACCGTGGTACCATCCTATTTCAATAGAATTCTATTACTCAATATCTTAACGCGATTAACGATGAAGTTTAAAAGTACGTTCATTAATAACTTTTGATAATTCACACCAACCATTATCTCACTGTAAAAAGTATTATTAATTACTATTCTTCTAACCACTTCTTGTCTTTATTATAACATTATTTCTTTATTTGTAAAGTTCTACCTAAAATATCATTTATTAATTTTTTCTTTTCTTCATGTGCTATAAATGAATAATTCTTAATAGTTAAATCAATTTCATCATAGATTTCATCTCTATCAGTTTTAAATAAACTAAAATATTTAACACAAGCTTCTATCCATTTTTCTAGTATTCTTTTTAATACTGGAATATCACTATCTTTGTAATCATTAGGTTCTGGAAAAACTAATCTTTTAAACATCTCAGGTCTTGCATTATGACGTTCATCAACTTTAGTAAGGACACAATCATATAAACTAATATGACCTTCTTCATCTACACAACAATTACGACCAGGTTTTACTGATAAACCATTTAAATTCATTAAATCAAAAGTTATTAATAATTCTACAAAGTCATCAACTGTTGTTTTTTGATCTAATAATTCATAGTAACCTATCTTTATTCCGTTAACTTTCTCTTGTAACTGAAAGATATGATTACTATCTTTATAGATAGCTAGAATAGCAGGTAGTTTAGCTCCACTCTTCTTAGCTTCATCTATTCTTTTTTTAAGTTCATTTAGATTATCTAATGTTTCATTCATCTTATCTACTTCAACAGTTTGCCACAATAAAGCATATTCAATACCTTCAAAGTTAATATAATGACATTTCTTTTCAGTACTAAAAGCATCATACTTACTAAATTTAACATTTTTAGATAAATGTTCTAGTATTTTATTGTAATCCATCATAAACCTCCAGTTCTTTAAGAATATTATACAGTTTATTTAATGGTAGTCCAACAATTGTGTAAAAATCACCGTCTATTTTCTTAATATATTTACCAAACTCTTCTTGAATTGCATAGGCTCC
>CACXFY010000037.1 GCA_902767005.1 uncultured Erysipelotrichaceae bacterium | reverse complement strand
CATCTAGCAAAATCACCATATAAATCTTTAGGATCATTCTGTTCTATAAAAGCTTCTTTAATGCCTATAATTTCATAATCTTTATAATTTTGCTTCATATAATGATTAACTTCATTATAACCACGTACTAGATTATATATAAAGTAATAACCACCAATATCTATCAAGAATAAAGCAAGTAATACTATATGAAAATAATTAACTTTCTTATTAAAAATTAAAATAATAATTACTAAAAATAAAGAAAAAGCACATACAATAAACACTAAATACACGAATAAGAATAATAGCGTAGAATACCCAACTTTCAAAAAACCACTAATAGCAGCTAATAAATTACTTGCTATAAAAAGGACAGAATAAATAATACTAACTGCAGTCACACTATCACTCCCCAATATTAATCTCTATCTTAGAAACACTATTTGCCATAAAGACTTTATAACTATCGTTTAACTTATTTTTAATCAAATCAAAAGCTTTTTTTAAGTCTTCTTTGTTATTATAAATTCCTACTACAGAAGATCCACTTCCAGTTAAGAAAGAATATTTTGAATCAGTATTACTAACTAATTCAATAAGCTCTTTTATGTCTTTTGTAATTACTTTATGAAAATCATTATGACCTATAGTAATAGGTATAGTACTATAATCATCTAATGAATCATATTTAGAAAACATTTCTTTAGTACTTAAACCAAATGGTGGTGTAACAACTAAGAAGTTAGAATAATTACACTCATATTCTTTTAATACTTCTCCATATCCTTCTACTTCTTGAGTTGAAGACTTAATACAAAAAGGAACATCACAGCCAACTTTAAGACCTAAAGATAATAATTCTTCCTCATCTAAATTAGTATCTAACAAAGTATTAAGACCAACTAAAACTCCAGCAGCATCAGTACTTTCACCACCAAGACCAGACTCCATTGGTATATGTTTTTCTATATATACTTCTACTCCAGTATCTATTTTTGTATAATTTAAAAACTCATTACAAGCTTTATAAACGCTATTAGTCTCATCTAAAGGTAAAGACTCACTATTAGACTTTAATATAATTCCTTTATCTATCTTTTTAATAGTTAAAATATCAAATATAGAAACAGATTGATTAACCATGTGCATCTTATGATATTTATCATCTTTTTCTACTATATTTAAATACATATTTATCTTAGCAGGACACTTCACAACTACTCTCTTCAAAATTATCACCTAATTCATTATAACAAATATAAAAGAAAAAAACTAACACTTTGTTAGTCTATTATTAAATGGTGCCGACTATAGGACTTGAACCTATGACCTACGCGTTACGAGGGCGTTGCTCTACCAACTGAGCTAAGTCGGCATCCAATACTATTTTATCACAAAACAAAAAAAGCCGAAGCTTTTTTATCAAAAATTATTAATTATATAAATAATAGCTGTTATACAAGAACCTATAATACCAAGATTTAATAATATAAATATTGAATTAGTAAAACCTTTATTTTCTTTTTTCTTTGTCTTTACAACTTCTTTTTGTACTTTTACTTCTTGTTTAGGTTCTTCTCTAGTCATAATATTCTTAGCTTTTAATTTACCTAACTCTTCTTTAGCAATATCTACATTCTTTTGATTTTCACTTAAATTCATAGTAGCAATATACTTAGAAGCACTTAAAATATCATCTCTATTATCAAAACCTAAAGTAACAGCATTAGTAAAGTATTCTCTACCTTTATCAATAGCTTTTTTTTCGTCATTATTTCCATAAGTATAAGCTTCATTAAATGTCTTAGCTTGTTCTTCTACTACTTTTTCTAAACTAAGATTACTATCTAAATTAGACATTCCTTTATCAAATAATCCATTTATATATTCTAAGTCTTTAAATACTTCTTTTTTCTTTTTCTTACTATTCATTAAATCTTTATAATAATTAAACTCTTCTTTAACAGTACCATCTTTCTTAATAAAATGACCATCAAGAGAACTATTTTGCCATCCTAATGCCTCACTATTACCCCATAAGCTAATACCATATATATTAGAGTATTTATCACTTTCTTTAATAGCGCTCAGTATTTCTTTATATTTATTTTTATCACTAAATACCATACTATCTATTTCAGTTCTATAAAGTGGAATACCTAAATTATTATACTTAGCCATAGTTTCATAAATAAAACTAGGTACTACTTCACGACGACTATTTTTAGCTGCACTAGTATAAGGAGCTAAATGAGTTTGTAATCCTAATCCATCTATATAATCAATACCATCTCTAGTACTCTTATCTTGAATATCTTTAATTATTGTACAAATTCTATCACATTTAGAAGGATTAAACTCATTATATTCATTATAAATAAACTCTGT
>CACXFY010000036.1 GCA_902767005.1 uncultured Erysipelotrichaceae bacterium | reverse complement strand
TCAAAATAATATTTAGCTATATGATCAATAATAGATTTTTTTAACATATTTAGAGCTAATTCTGCTCTTTCATCTCCAGCTTCTTGTAATTCTTGAACATCTCTTAAATCATTTTTAGAACTTATTCCAAGTAAACCACTTTGTTTATTTAAAGCATTAGTTACTTCTTCAATAGTCATATTTCTTTCATGGCAAATATACTCTAGAATTGATGAGTCGATTACTCCACTTCTTGTTCCCATCATTAAACCATCTAATGGTGTTAGACCCATTGTTGTATCGTAACATTTACCATCTTTTATTAGTGATAGGCTAGCTCCACTACCTATATGGCATATTATTAGATTAGGATCATCTTTATTTAGTTTGTCTTTCATCGTTTGAGTTATATATTTATGACTACTTCCATGAAAACCATATTTTCTTACTCCATTTTCTAAATACCAATCATATGGTACTGGATACATATAGTTTTCTTTAGGCATTGTTTGATGAAAAGCAGTATCAAATACAGCTACTTGTGGTATTCTTGGTAACATAAATTTCATAGCGTTGATAGCAGCTAATTGTCCTGGATGATGTAGAGGACCAAACTTAGTTAATTCTTGAATATTACTTATTACTTCCTCATTTATTAAAACAGAATCTTTATAATACTCTCCTCCATGTAATACTCTATGTCCTACTCCTTTTATTTCTGATATATCATTAATAATAGCTTTATCTAGTAATTCTCCTATTAATATGTTAACAGCAGATACATGGTTTAATACTGGTATATCTTCTCTTATTGTTAAATCTTTTGTCTTTATTGTATAAAAACTGTCGATAGAACCTATCTTTTCGAATGTTCCACTGGCAATTAGATCTTTATTAGGCATTTCATATAAAGAAAATTTTAATGAAGAACTTCCAGCATTGATTATTAAATATTTTTCTTTCATATTACTTCTCCTTCTTTTTAATAGTTAGTTAATATCATAACATAAGTATCATTGTTTCTCAAGTTTTATGATAAAATACTATTGAGGTGTCTTATGAGAGAGATATTAAAGAATTGTAATTTATGTCCTAGGAACTGTTTAGTTGATCGTACTACTAGTGTTGGGGCATGCAAAGCAAATGATAAATTAAAAGTAGCCTACTACTCTCTACATGAATGGGAAGAGCCAGTTATATCTGGTAGTAATGGTAGTGGTACGATCTTCTTTTCTAATTGTAATTTGAAATGTATATATTGTCAGAATAAAAAGATTAGTTCAGGTGGATATGGTAAAGAAATTAGTGATGAGAAGTTTATTGATATATGTTTAAAATTACAAGATATGGGAGCTCATAATATTAATTTAGTTACTCCTACTCATTATGTTCCAATTATTGGTGAATTATTACATAAAATTAAAGATAAAAAATTATTTATACCGATTGTATACAATACTAGTAGTTATGAAAATATTCATACTTTGATGATGATGAGAGGTCTTGTTGATATATACTTAGCTGATTTAAAGTATTATGATGATAAACTTGCGAAGAAATATTCTCGTGTTGATAATTATTTTGAGACAGCTACTATGGCAATAGATGAGATGTATAGGCAAGTAGGAAGTCCTGAATTTGATGATAATGGTATTATGAAGAAGGGTTTAATAGTTAGAGTATTAATATTACCTGATCATTTAGAGGATGCTAAAAAGATTATTAAGTACTTATATGCTACTTTTGGTAATTATATATTTATTAGTATAATGAATCAATATACACCAATTATTAATAGTAAGAGATATCCTAATTTAAATAGAAAAGTTACAGATGAAGAATATGATGAAGTAATTAAATATGCTCTTAGTATTGGAGTTGAGAATGCCTTTATACAAGAAGGTGGTACTCAAGACGAGAGTTTTATTCCTAAGTTTGATATGAGTGTCTTGTAAAAAAGACACTTTTTTGTTATAATATATGCGTTTTTGGGGGTATTATTATGAAAATCAGTTTATTAGGAGCAGAGTTAATTAATGATGGTACTAATAGTAGTGCTGATTTATATTTAATAAATGGAGTACTTTATAAAATATTTTATGAAGATACTTTCGCCTATGAGAAAGAGAGGAACATTACTTATTTAATTAAGCACAGACCTATTAAACCAAATGCTTTAAGAATACTCGATAACGATGATACCATAATAGGATATACTCAAGAATTTATACCAAACGCTATTACATTTAAACAAGGCATTGAAGATGATAATTATGATTTAAAATATAAAGCCGTATTAGATGTATTTAAAAGTATAAAAGAAATACATAAATGTGGTTTTATTATTGGAGATGTTCATTCTAGAAATTTTATTTATAACGATAATGGTGGATATTTAATTGATTTAGATGAGATAAGATTACCTAAAATAGATGATCATAAATTTAGAGATTATTATTTAGTTAGAAAATCTAATCAAGGAAGAGTTATGAATATAGAGAATAAACATACTGATATTGTTAAAGCTACAATATCAGCACTTAGTTTATTAATAGGGTTTGATTTAGAAGATACTGCTAGAGATGAGTCTCTTGAAAGTATTAAGTATTATCTAGATTGGTTTATTAAAGATGATGGTATTAGAAATGAAATATATCAAATCTTTGATAATCCAAATGAAGTAATATACTTAGATGATATATTAGAGGGTAATAATAAAATGCTTATAAAAAATAGTTAATTTTTTACTATTATGTTATAATTATGTTAGGAGGTTTATTATGAAAGGATTTAAATTATTATTAGCTTTATTAATTGCGACTACTTTATTAATTGTTCCTGTTGTAACATTTGCTCAAGAAGAAGCACAAGAGGAAGCAGCTACTGAAGAAAGTGCTCCAGAAGAAGTAGATAAAAGAGTATCTTTATATCTATTTAGAGGTGATGGATGTCCACACTGTGAAGAGTTTGAACAATGGCTAGATGAAATCAAAGAAGAATATGGTCAATATTATAAAGTAGTTGATTATGAAACTTGGTATAACCAAGAAAACGCTGACTTAATGAATAAAGTTGCTGAATTCAGAAATGAAGCAGATGAGTTAGGTGTTCCTTATATCATAATTGGTAATCAATCTTGGAAAGGATTTGCTGATTCATATAAAACAGAAATTTTAGATAAGATTAAATCAGAATATGAAGTTCCAGTGTCAGATAGATATGATGCTCTTGCACTAGTTAATAAAGACACTAACAAAAAAGATGAAAGTCTTGTTAAGGCTAGTGATGTAATAATAGCTTTTGTTATTGTAGCAGTTGTATGTGCTGGTGGTTTTGGATTATATAAAGCTAGAAAAAGTACAAATTAAAAAAGAACTAAATAGTTCTTTTTTTTATGTACTGTATAAAATCATTTTGTGGTGCAAATTGTCCTTGCTTATGTAATTGTTCCCTAATTACAGCTCGCGTGTAATAAACGGCACCCTCTAAGTCTATTTCTTTATCTAGGAAATCATACTTATCTCTAGTAGATTCCCAAATACCATTATGTTCTTTAATGAACAATTGATTCAAGTGTAAGGTACTTGCCTCGTCTAACCCAATTTTACCTCTTAATAGTAACATCATTCCAAAATATTTAGTTAGTTTTTCATGGCTATATTTACCGCCATGTAATTGATAAATATCATAGAAATCTTTTACTCTGGTATTTAACACATCTGATTTATTACTTTCAACTATTATACATAGTTTTTCAGCTAGGTATTCTTCAAATGAAGGTACTAATATATCGAATTCTTCATCGCCTTCAAATATGATTGGCATTGTTCTTTTTTCAGCTTCTATTAAACGATCATAGTTTGTTTGAAAATCAATACCAATATGTTGATTCATTTTATCAAATTGAACATTGGCTGATAATTTATAAATACCAGTTGGTGTTTGATATGGTGATCTTGCTAATACAAACTTTAAATCACTATCTTCATTATTTAATAAAATGTCATTTATAAATTCTTTATTAACATCAAAACCTTTTAAAGATGCTAAATCAATATCTGTGATACCTCTAACTAAACTACCTAAGTAAGCTATTTCTGCCGAACTACCTTTTACTAGTAATTTGTCATTATTAGCTTTACTTATTTTTTCTAAAGCTGCTCGTGCGACAAAAGTATGATATACGTTTGGTATTGAAATATCTAGTCGTTCTGCTTCTTTCTTTAAAAAGGCTTTTAATTGGTTACTATTTCTTAATTCAATCATATAACCTACCCCACTTTAAACATCTAATCCCCTAACTCAGATGTGGCTACATTATACCACATTTTCCTTCTTTTTTCAAGTTTTTTAACGTTTTGTACTATAAAGAATGATGGAGAGAGCGTTGATAATTGGTGGTACTTTG
>CACXFY010000035.1 GCA_902767005.1 uncultured Erysipelotrichaceae bacterium | reverse complement strand
TGCAATATTCATATTTTTGCTTAAATCTTATAAAAGAAACAGCTAAAAATGATAATTTAGAAAAAGAAATATTTGAAAATACCGATTTTTCTGATATTAACATTAAAGAATATAGAGATGATGTTCAAGAGCCAATAATAAATAATAGAAAAAATCAACTAAGAAGATTAATAGAACAAAAGCAAGAAAAAATCGAAAGAAATCAAGAACAAGTAAATAAAATAATTATTAATACTAAAATGACAAATGAAAAAAAAGAGGAGTTGTTAAATCAAAAAAGAGAACAACTTATAAATGACGCTAGAGAAAAAGAGAAATTAGAAGAAGAATTAAACTTACTTAATAAACCAAATTATTATTTAAATACAATCGATTTCTATAATAAATTACGAAACAGTATAAGTCATGATAATATATCTATTGATTATAATAGTGGCTTAAAAAACTTTGATTTATATAATACTAAAATTACTTTTAGAGATGAAAATGTAAATGGAAAAGTATTTAAATTTACACTAACAGTTAGAGAATTATTAAAAATGTATGATAAAATTATTAAGTCAATTAAACAAAATGCACATTTTTATCAAGATGAACAGATTATTAGAGTAGGATCACTAGCTAATAAATCAAAATTAGTATCTGATACTGAAGCTAGAGAAAACTTTGAGAATAAATTTAAAGAATTACTTGAAGATACTAAACATCAATCTGGATATGCTGAATACTCAGACAATAAAAGGAGATAAATCTCCTTTTTATGTTATAATATACATGGTGATTAGATGTATAAGACAATTCTAATAAATAAAAATAATATATATAAAGATTCTTATAATAAAAGACTTGATTTAGTAAAAGCAAATAATTACTTAAACAAAGAAGTCTTTATAGATAAAGAAGCTTATGAACACTATAAAGAATTAAAAAAAGAATTATTAACTAAAAACATAAAAATAGAAATAGATGATGCTTATAGAACAGTAGAATATCAAGAAGAATTACTTAAAGAATTATTAGAATCTAATGGAGAAGACTATATAAAGAACTTTGTTGCTACTCCTAAGTATAGTGAACATCATACTGGTTTAGCAATCGATTTAGAACTACCAGATGTAGAAGATGATGATAAAAACAGAGTCTATCAAGAAGTACATAAATATTTATCAAAACATGGTTTTATTCTAAGATATCCCCATAATAAAGAGTCTATAACTGGCTATAATTATGAACCATGGCATATAAGATATGTAGGATTAATACCAGCTACTATTATTATGAATAATAATCTAACTTTAGAAGAGTATTTATCTAATTTCTCTGGAGTATTATATATAAATAAACCAATAGGAGTAACATCATATGATGTAGTAAATGAAATAAGTCATCTCTTTGGTATAAAGAAAGTAGGACATACTGGTACCCTAGATCCAATAGCTGAAGGTGTATTGATAGTATGTCTAGGTAAAGCAACTAAAATAGTAGAATTATTAACAGCTAAAGATAAAGAATATATTGCTGGAGTATTACTAGGTATAAAAACAGATACTTATGACTTAGATGGTAAAGTAATAGAAAGTAAACCAATACCAAATTATTTAAACATTGAAGAAGTATTAAATAGTTATAAAAAGACCTATCTCCAAGAAGTACCAATCTATTCAGCCGTAAAAGTAAATGGTAAAAAACTATATGAATATGCAAGAAATAATATAGAAGTAGAATTACCAAAAAAAGAAGTAACGATAAAAGAAATAGAATTACTAAGTAGTGAAAAGACAACTTTTATGTTTAGAGCTTTAGTAACTAAAGGATGTTACATAAGAAGTTTAATTAATGATATATGTAATTCATTAAATGTTCTAGGGACTATGTCTATTTTAAAAAGAACTAAACAAGGTAATATTTCTCTAGATATGACTAATAGAATAGAAGAAGTAAAGAATAATAATTACACACTTCATACAATCGAAGAAGTATTAGACTATCAAGTAATAAAAGTAGATGAAGAATTATCTAAAAAAATAGCAAATGGTGTAAAAATAGATAATATATATAATGTAAAAGATAAAGTAATATTTAAATATAATAATAAAGTATTAGGTATTTATGAAAGAGATAATAATTATTTAAGAGTATGGAAAAACTTTATTTAGTAAATACTTGTAAAATAATAAAATTGTGTTATAATATAGACAAGAAAGGAGTGGAAGTATTTTCCACTCCTTATTATTTAGGAGGTGCTTATGAAAGAAAAGATTGCTAAATTAGTAAATTCAAGTATCGAAGAATTAAATGTTTTTGTCGATGATGCATTTACAGAAATAGTTGAAGGAAAGAAAGTATTTAATATTGTTCTTGATAGTGAAGAAGTTATTGACTTAAACAGGATTACAGAAGCCTCAAGAATAATAAATAATATAATAGATGCTAATTCAGAAGTATTAGAAGATGCTGATGAATTAGATATCTACTCTAAAGAGAAAGGAGAAGATTAAGATGGCAAGAAAAAAAGAAGAACAATTTTCCGGAATGGATGGAAAAGCATTTAAAAAAGCATTAGATAACATAGTAGCTGAAAAAGATATTGATCCTGAAGTAGTATATAGTGCTATGGAATTAGCTCTTACTAGTGCTTACAAAAAGAATTTTAATTCTAAAACTAATGTAAAAGTATTATTTGATAGAAATACTGGAGACATTAAAGTTTACTCATATCTTACAGTAGTAGATGATAATAAGATGACTAAAGAAGAATATGAGGATGCTTTATTTGAAAGTTATGCTGACGATGAAGAAAAAGATACAGAAACAAAAGAAGAAACAGAAGAACAAGAAGAAAAAGAACAACCATCATTCTTTAATCCAGAAACTGAGATTAAATTAAGTGATGCTAAGAAGATTGATAAGACTCTAGAAGTTGGAGATACTATTGATACTGAAGTTACTCCACATGACTTTGGACGAGTAGCAGCTTCTACTGCTAAACAAGTAGTTGTACAAAAGATAAGAGAAGCTGAAAGAAACAGTATTATGGAAGAATTTGGTGACAAGCAAGATGAATTATTAGTTGGTACTGTTGCTTTAGAAGATACTGATAATTACTTTATTGATTTAGGTAGAACAAATGGTATTTTACCTAAGAAAGATATTATCCCAGGAGAAGAAATAAAGATGGGATCACAAATAAAAGTATATGTATCAAAAGTAGATAATACTGGAAAGAATATGTTAATACTATTAAGTAGAGCACATTATGGATTTGTAAAGAGATTATTTGAATTAGAAATCCCAGAAATTAATGATGGTACAGTAATGATTTATAGTGTTGCTAGAGACGTAGGACAAAGAAGTAAAGTAGCTGTATATTCAGAAAATCCAAATGTTGATCCAATAGGAGCATGTATTGGAGAAAAAGGAAGTAGAATTGCTCGTATTATATCTGAATTACATGGTGAAAAATTAGATGTAGTTAAATATGATACAGATCCAGCAGTATTTATTGAGAATGCTCTATCACCAGCAAAAGAATTAACAGTAGCTATTACTGATCCTAAAAAAGGAGAAGCAATGGTAATTGCTGATGGAGATAATTTCTCCCTAGCAATAGGTAAAAAAGGACAAAATGCTAGACTTGCTAGTAGATTAACACATTTCAAAATTGATATTAAGACAACAGATCAAGCAAGAGAAGCTGGTATTAATTTCAGATAGGAGGTATTTATGAAGACTAAGAAGATACCTTTAAGAACATGTGTCGTCACTAAAGAAGCACTTCCTAAAAAAGAACTACTTAGAATAGTTCGTACACCAGAACATGATGTAATAGTAGATGAATCTGGTAAAGCTAATGGAAGAGGAGCATACATAAAAAAAGACTTAGCTGTTTTAGAACAAGCTAAAAAAAGCAAAATATTGGAGAAAAGATTGGAAATAACAATCGAGGATAGTGTCTATGAAGAAATAAAAAATATTATAGAAAAGTGAGGTGGAGTTAAATGATGACATTAGAAGATTACGCAAGTGATGTAGGAAAAACTATAGAAGAGATAAAGGCTTTGTGTGATAAGATTGGCATCGACTATGTAGACGAAACTACAACTTTAGATGAAGAAAGCATTATATTACTAGATAATGAATTACAAGATGAAGAAGATTATATTGGTAATGATAGTGAAGACTTAGAAGAACAACGACAAGAAGAAGAAGTAGAAGATAAAGCTGAAGAATTAGCTAAAGATACAAAGATTGATTTAGAGAATACTACATCTTTTACTAAAGTTAAAAAAGGAGCCAAGAAACAAGAGACAAGTAGTAAACAAACTAATAAAAAAGACTTCTTAAAAGAAAGAAAAAAGATTTATAAACATCGTGAAAAACTACAAAGTAATGAAGTAGAACAAGATGAAAATACTATTCTTTATACTGATGGAATGACAGTAACTGAATTAGCTAATTTACTAGAAGTTGCGCCTATTGAAATAGTAAAGAAATTAATGGGCTTAGGAGTAATGGCTAATATAAATCAATCTATAGATTATGATAGTGCTGAAATAGTAGTATCTGATTACAATAAAACATTAAAGAAAGAAGAAACTGCTGATATTTCTAACTTTGAAAGTTATGAAATAGAAGATAAACCAGAAGACTTAGTAGAAAGACCACCAGTTGTTACTATTATGGGACATGTTGACCATGGTAAAACCACACTTTTAGATTACATTAGAAATAGTGATGTAGTAAGTGGAGAAGCAGGTGGAATTACTCAAGCTATTGGAGCTTATTCAGTAAAATGTAATGGTAAAAGAATTACATTCATTGATACTCCAGGTCATGCTGCCTTTACAGAAATGCGTGCTCGTGGAGCAAGTATGACTGATATAGTAATTATTATAGTCGCAGCCGATGATGGTATAATGCCTCAAACAAGAGAAGCAATTGATCATGCTAAAGCTGCTGGTGTACCAATAATAGTTGCTATTAATAAAATAGATAAACCAGAAGCTAATGTAGAAAAAGTAATGTCTGGTTTAGTAGAAAATGGCCTAACTCCAGAAGAATGGGGTGGAGATATTATTGTAAATAAAGTCTCTGCTAAATCTGGAGAAGGAGTAGAAAGTTTATTAGAAAATATTCTATTAGTTGCTGAAATGCAAGAATATAAAGCAAACCCAAATCGTTATGCTTCAGGAGCAGTAGTAGAATCAAGAAAAGATTCTAAAGTAGGTTCAATCGCAACATTATTAATCCAAAATGGTACTTTACGTTTAGGAGATCCAATAGTAATTGGTAATTTTGCTGGAAAAGTAAGAACTCTAAAAAATGATAAAGGACAAAATATTGTTGAAGCAGGACCATCTACTCCTGTAGAAGTAACTGGAATATCAGAAGTACCAAGTGCTGGAGATAAGTTCATGGCATTTGAATCAGAAAAACAAGCTAAAGAAATTGCTAGTGAAAGACAACTAAGAAGTAAAGAAAAAGATACTAACTTTAGTGGAATGACTTTAGAAGACTTATTTGGTCGTATTAAAGAAGGCCAAAAAGAAATAAAAGTAGTCTTAAAAGCTGATGTAAATGGTTCACTAGAAGCCGTAAAAAATGCTTTAGAAAAAATAGATGTTGAAGGCGTAAAAGTAACAGTAATACGTGGAGCTGTTGGAGCTATAACTGAAAGTGATGTAGTTCTAGCCTCTGCATCAGAAGCTATCATAATTGGTTTCAATGTCCGTGGTTCAACCGCAACTATGGATACTGCTAAACAATATGGTATCGAAATAAAGACATATGATATCATCTACAAAGTAGTAGAAGATATGGAAAGAGCAATGAAAGGTATGTTAGATCCAGAATTTGAAGAAAAAGTAATTGGTACTCTAGAAATAAGACAAATATTTAAGTATTCAAAAATTGGTTTAATAGCTGGATGCCACGTTACTAGTGGTGTAGTAACTAATAACGCTAAAGCTCGTATTATTAGAGATGATGTAGTAGTTTATAATGGATCAATTAAAACACTACAACATGAAAAAGACCAAGTAAAAGAAGTTAAAAAGGATATGGACTGTGGAGTTACTTTAGAAAACTGCCAAGATTATAAAGAAAATGATATTATTGAAGTCTATGAATTAGTGGAGATTAAAAGATAATGCGTAAAAACATTAAAGAAGAATTAGAAGAGCAATATTTAAGAGCAGTATTAATAAACGATGATAATCTTCTAATTTATACAGAAAATGAATATGTAGATAATAGAGTAGATATGAAAGTTAGATATGTTGATAGAAATAGAATAATTGAACAGTATATAACTTCATTTACTAGAGAAGAATTCTTAACTAAAAGAGATGAATTAATTGAAATAAATGATGATCGTACTGCTATTGCTACATATAAAGAACAAGATGAACAATTAAAATTAGATAGACTTTATATGTTAGATACTCATTGGTTTGGAGCATCAGATTTTATTGACTTAGAATATAATAGATATTTCCCTGAAAATAACTTATCATATGAGTTGATAAAGAAAAGAGGTAATAATAATGGCAAGCATTAAAATAGAAAGATTAAATCATGCTTTTCAAGAAGAAATAAGTATGATTCTACAAAGAGAAGTAAAAGATGAGGACATCAAGTTTGTCACAATAACTGGAGTAGAAACATCATCAGATTTATCAGTTGCTAAAGTTTACTATACTGTTTTAGATGATGAAAAAAGAGAAAGTACTAAAGAAGCTTTAGAAGGAGCTAGTTCCTTTATAAGAACAAAACTAGCTGAAAGAGTAGAAGTAAGACATACTCCAGAGTTAAGATTCATCTTTGATTCATCAATTGATTATGGTAATCATATTGACGAAATAATTGACAATATAAACAAAAAAGAAGAAGAGAAATAGAATCTTCTTTTTTTTTATGATATTATTATAATAGGTGAAGAATATGAAAAAGGATGCTATATATAATGATAGTTGGATTTTTACGTTATTATTATCTACATTATTAATATTAGCTGAATCAGTAAAAGTCTATACTTTTCAAATACCTAAAATATCTATAAATATTTCATATAGTATCATCCTAATACCAATTATATATTTAATACTAAATTATATAATCAAAAAGTATGGTTCTAAGAAAGCTATATCTAGTATGTGTTTAGGTGCTGTAGCAGTAATATTATTTTTATCAATAATGTCTTTTTCCCTAAATCAACAATTCTCTTTTAAAGTAATATCTGGAGAATTATGTTCTTACTTAATAAGTAGTATGTTAAATATATTAATATATAATTACTTACTAAATAATACGACATTACCTTGGCCTATAATAGTAATTAATTACTTATGTTCATGTGCTGTGTTCCATATGTTTTATACATTAATATATTTAGAATCAGTAACTACACTATCTTTTTGGAAAGAATATTTTATTACTATATTGATTGAATTTGTAATCATTCTAGTCTTAAGTATTATTGATAAAACAACTAGACAAGGAAGAGATTATAAATGAAAAAGGAAAATAAAAACAAAATAAAGATAGCATTTATTGTAGTAATATCATTAATTGTAATTACAATAGTAGCGTTATGGATATTATGGCCTATTATTAAAACACCAATAAATGGTTGCGATTGGCCAGCTAGTTAATAGGAGGATAATATGATAATAAAATATAAATATGAAAAAGACGAAGCTAAGAACAAAAGCTTGGATAAATCAATAAAATCATTAACAATAGTATTAATAATCCAAATAATAATAATTATAAGCTTGTTAATATATGGTTTCTGTGCACCAATTCCAGAACCTCAAGTAGGACCACATATTAGTTCATATGGAGGAAATTAATTATGAAAAACAAACAAAGATTTAGAAATACATTAGTTTATTTAGTTGTATTTAACATTATCTTGATTCCGATAGTATTTTTATGGGCAATATGGCCTCAAATCGTAGCATCTACTAATGCACAATGGAAACCAATAATTTATCTATATCCAGAAAAAGAAACACAAGTAACTGTAAAAGTAAATCATCCAGAAAACTTTACAGTAACATATCCAAAATATAATAAAGAATGGAAAGTTCTAGCTAAAGAAGATGGATCATTAATAGATGAAAATGGTAGAAGCTATTATGCTCTATATTGGGAAAGTGAACAAAATAAAAAGAACCCAATTAAAGAAGATGGTTTCGTAGTTAAAGGAAAAGATGTCACTAAATTCTTAGAAGAAAAGTTATATATCTTAGGTTTAAATGAAAAAGAAAGTAATGAGTTTATTATTTATTGGTTACCTAAATTAGAAAAGAATAAATATAACTATATACGTTTCCAAACATTAGAAGAAATGAATAGTGATATGAAATTATCTATTAATCCAAAACCAGATACTTTAATTAGAGTACGTATGGAGTATAAACCATTAACTAAAAAGATAAAAGTAAAACAACAAAAATTAACTCAAGTACAAAGACATGGTTTTACTGTAGTAGAATGGGGAGGAACTAATATTAATTAATAAAAATAACAATTTATATTGTTATTTTTTTATAATCACATAATTTACCATAATTTTTTCATAATTACTCCACAAACATGTTATACAATTAAGTCATAAGAAAGGAAGTGTTGCCGATAAGGTCATAATTTAGAAACAATAAAATAATAAATAATGGAAAACCATTTCAAATAAATACTGAATTTGTAATACAAAACTCACTCAAGCTTTTTTAGAATATTATAATTAGAAAGGAAGATGCCCATAAGTTCATAAAGTAAATATAACCCAACAATTATTTATAATACTCTTTATTTTATATACGGTAAGACAGAATATTATTTCTGTCTTTTTTATGTTATAATTAGTTAGGTGTTATTATGAAGAAAAGATTAATTGGAATAAGTATCTTTTTTGTAATAGGATTAGTATTTGTCTTATTTATTACATCTCCTAAAGATAATAAAAGAATATATACTTCTTTTTCTAATATCAAAGGAGAAGGAATAATAGATGATAAAAATCCAAATTATTGGGATGATAATAACTTTGTATATTTTAAACTATATGATTATTATTACATAGCTAAGTTTAATGAAAAAAAGAATAAAGTAGAAGATTATATATCACTATATCATCTAAATAAAAAAGAATATAAAGATTATGA
>CACXFY010000034.1 GCA_902767005.1 uncultured Erysipelotrichaceae bacterium | reverse complement strand
GGAGTAGAACATAGATTAGAATATGTTGATACTATTGATGGGGTTGAATACTATAATGATACAGAAGCTACTAATATTAAGTGTTGTCAGATAGCACTTAGTTCTTTTAAGAAACCTATCATTTTATTTTTAGGTGGATTAGAACGTGGACAAGATTTTGGTGATTTAGATGGTTATCTTGGTAATGTTAAGGCTATTATTGCGATAGGTCAATGTAGAGAGAGAGTAAGAGAATTTGGAAAAGAAAGAAATATACCTACTTATGCTTATGAACATTTAGTAGATGGCTTTGATAAAGCTGTTGAAGTTGCGGAAGCGGGAGATGTTGTTTTACTTAGTCCTGCAAGCGCTAGTTGGGATCAATATAAAGAATGTGAAATAAGAGGAGCAGAGTTTAAAGATAAAGTACACAATTTAAAATAGCTTTATATTTCAATATTTTATTTGCATATATTGGTGTTTTATGATATCATATATATGCGTGTTACGGAGGGATATAAATGAAAGCAGCATTATTAGTTGTATCAATTTTATTAATTATTATCGTATTATTACAAAGTAGTAAATCAGAAGATGCTGGACATATTATTTCTGGCGGCGGACCTGATTTATTAAAGAATCGTAAAGAACGTGGTTCTGAATTATTTATTAGCAGATTAACATTAGCACTAGGAATGGTATTTTTTGTAATCTGTTTAGTAGCTATGTTTATTTAGGACTTAGGTCCTTTTTCTTTTGGAAAAAAGACTAGTTATATCAATAAAAATAAAGTATAATATATGATAGAAGGTGATTGGCATGGAATTTAATACTTTGAGGGAAGATATTATAAGTGTTTTAAATAATAGTGAGAAAGCGATTGATATATTTGAGTTACAAGACGCATTAAATATTAAGACAGTAGAAGAGACTAAACAATTAGCTGAAGAATTAGAAAAATTAGAGGATGAAGTAGTTATATATCATACTAATAAAGGTAAATATATGTTACTTGAAAATAGTCATTTAAGAAAAGGTATTATGAGAGCTAATAAGAAAGGTTTTGGCTTTGTGGAAGTTGATAATCTTACAGAGGATGTTTATGTTGCGCAAGAAGATATGAATGGGGCAATTCATGATGATATAGTATTAGTAGAAATAACTAGTAAGATGACTTTAGATAGATTAGAAGGTAGAGTTCTTAAGATTATTGAGAGAAGAATTCAAAGATATATTGGAGAAATTACTTTCGATGGGGATATAGGTAATATTAAATTAGATGATTCTAAGATTAATTTAGAAATAGTAGTTCCTAGAGAAAAGAGTTTGAATGCTGTAGATGGACATAAAGTAGTAGTTGAACTTGGTAAGAAGATAGATAATACTAAGTATGAAGGTGAAGTAGTAGAAGTTATTGGACATAAGAATGATCCTGGAGTTGATATATTATCTATTATTTATAAATATAATATTAATGTGGATTTTCCTGAAGAAGTAAAGGAAGAAGTTAAGACTATTCCTATGTCTGTTACTGATAATGATTTACCTAATAGACATGATTTACGCGATTGGGAAATATTTACTATTGATGGTGATGATACTAAAGATATAGATGATGCGATTAGTATTAAAAAATTACCAAATGGTAAGTATGAATTAGGTGTTCATATAGCTGATGTTTCTTATTATGTTAAAGAAGGTAGTCCATTAGATGATGAAGCGATGGATAGAGGAACAAGTGTTTATTTAGTAGATAGAGTTATTCCTATGCTTCCACATGAATTATCTAATGGTATATGTTCTCTTAATCCAAATGTTGATAGATTAGCTGTTTCATGTATTATGGAATTTGATTCAATGGGTAAAATGGGAAGTTATGAGATCTTTCCAAGTGTAATTAGAAGTAGAATACAAATGACTTATAATAATGTTAATAGTATTTTAGAAGATAATAAAGTACCTAAAGGATATGAAGATTTTGTTGATAGTTTAAAGACTATGAAAGAGTTAGCTGATATATTAAGAGATATGAAAAATAGACGTGGTAATTTAGACTTTGATGTTGATGAGGCTAAGATACTAGTTGATGAGAATTGTGTTCCAACAGAAGTAGTAAAAAGATATCGTGGAGCAGGAGAAAAATTAATAGAAGATTTTATGATTGCGGCTAATGAATGTGTAGCTTCTCATATTTATTTTATGAATTTACCATTTATTTATCGTATACATGAGTATCCAAAAGAAGAGAAAATTAGAAGTTTCTTAGGATTTATTGGTACTTTAGGATATAGTGTTCCTGGTGATGTTAAGGATTATAAGCCTAAGACTATTCAAAAGGTATTAGATTTCTTAAGAGATAAAAAAGAGTTTAAGATTTTATCTAGTTTATTGCTTAGAAGTATGCAGAAAGCTATTTATAGTCCTAATAACTTAGGTCATTATGGTATTGCGAGTAGCTGTTACACACACTTTACTAGTCCAATAAGACGTTATCCTGATACTACTGTTCATAGATTACTTCATACATATTTATTTGATGGAAAGATAGATATGCAAACAATTAAGAAATGGGAAGAAAAATTAGTGTTTATTGCTGATCATTCTTCTGAAAAGGAAAGAGCTTCTGTTGATTGTGAAAGAGAAGTAGAAGATATGAAGATGGCAGAGTATATGGAGCAACATATAGGAGAAGAATATGAAGGTATGATTTCTTCTATAACTAACTTTGGTATGTTTGTTGAATTAGATAATTTAATTGAGGGAATGATTCCTTTAAAAGATATGAGAGATTTCTTCCATTTTGATGAAGAAAATATGTCATTGACAGGAGAAAAATCTCATGTAAAATATACTATTGGAGAGAGAGTAGTAGTTAAAGTTGTAAGAGCTTCTAAAGAAGAGAAGACAATAGACTTTGAAATAGTAAAGAAGGTTTAAAAGATGAAGAGAAAAGTTAAGAAAAGAAAGCTTAAGAGATCAATTAAATTAATAATACTAATTATTTTAGTATTATGTGTTTGTGGTGTTTTCTTTTCAAAGAATAACTTTTCTTTTTTTAAGAAAGAAAAAAAAGAAGTAAATGAGGAAGTAAAGAAAGAAAAACCTAAAGTACCTAAAGAGTATGATGCTTCTGTATTTATGGTTGGAGATGCATTAATACATAGTGCTGTATATGAAGATGCTAGAAAAAGTGATGGAAGTTATGATTTTAAGCCTATGTTAGCCGCTATAAAGCCAATTTCTAGTAAATATGATATAGTATACTACAATCAAGAAACAGTGCTAGGAGGCAAGGAATTAGGGCTTTCTAACTATCCGATGTTTAATTCTCCTCAAGAAGTAGGAGATGCCTTTATAGATGCTGGATTTAATACTGTTTCTTTGGCTACTAATCATACCATGGATAAAGGTGAACGTGGTGTTTTAGCATCTGTTGATTATTGGAAAAAGCAAAAGAATGTAGCTTGGTCTGGACAATGGAGTAGTGAAGAAGAGAGAACAGAGTCAGTTAGTAAGGTATATGAAGTAAATAATATTAAATATGCTTTTATCTCTTATACTATTTGGAATAATGGTCTTCCTACACCATATGGTAAGAGCTATTTAAATAATGAATATAGTCCTGAAAAGGCAAAAGCTGATATTGAGAGTGTTAGAGATAAAGTTGATTTTGTCATAGTTGCGATGCATTGGGGAACTGAATATTCATTTAAAACTGATTATAAACAAGATGAGATAGCTGCTTATTTATCAAATTTAGGTGTTGATCTAATAATAGGAGCTCATCCACATGTAGTTCAAACGGTTGAATATATAAATGATAATAAAACTTTTGTTATATACTCATTAGGAAACTTTATTAGTGATCAAAATGATGTGGATAATTTTACTGGCCTTGCGATGGAAGTAACACTTCATAAAAAAGTAAATATTGATGATAGTGTAGAAAAAAGTGTAATTAATCCAAAGGCACAACTTGTTTATACTACTACTGTTAAACGTGGAGGAGTAAACCATCAATTTAAAGTAGTTCCATATCCACAACTTAGTGATAGTCAGTTATATAATAAAAATGCAAATTACGAGAAGTATAAGAATATTGTCAAAGAATGTTATCCAGAGTTAGTATGGGGCTTATCAGGGGAGGCATAATATGGAAATAATTAATAGACGAGCTCGTCATGATTATTTTATAGAATCTGCATATGAAGCTGGTATTGTACTTACAGGAACAGAAATCAAATCGATTAGAAGTGGCAATTGTAATATAAAAGATTGCTACGGAATAGTAAAAAATAATGAAGTGTTTTTACTTAATATGTATGTAGGACAATATAAAGAAGGTAATATATTTAATCATGATGAAACGAGAAATAGAAAATTATTATTGCATAAGAAAGAAATAAAAAAGATAAAAGAAGCTTTAGAAGAAAAAGGTCTTACTTTAATACCAATAAAGTTGTACTTTAAAGATAATCTATTAAAAGTAGAACTTGGAGTTTGTCGTGGTAAAAAAGACTATGATAAGAGAGAAAGTATTAAAGAAAGAGATGTTAAAAGAGAGATGGAAAAGAACTTAAAAAGATATTAAGTTCTTTATTTTTTCGTTGTTTTATGGTATAATTAGACTACATATATGGGGATGATTTGGTTTCGACGGGAATATTAGAGCATGGATGGCAAGTCGAATGTCCACGTCACGGACACCAAAAAATAAACGCAAACAAAGTTAAAAATGCTATGAGTAACTTCTTTGGTGGAAACCAAGCTGTTGCTTTTGCCTAATAATAATATAAAGGCTAGCGCTTCTATTTAGTATTTCCCAGTGCTATATAGAGGTTCATTTATTGGGATATAGCTATTTCCTGCCTAAGAAATAGAAAGAATTTAAGGCTTAGTATATTATCTTGGTCGTTAATTACTTGGATGAATATATGAG
>CACXFY010000033.1 GCA_902767005.1 uncultured Erysipelotrichaceae bacterium | reverse complement strand
GGTAATAAGTACCAAATAATAAACTCATTTAACTTATATTTATTATCTTTATGTAAATAGCCTTCATCTTTTACAAATCTATAACTACCTGGATCAACTATATATATTTCTCCATTATAAATAGCATTATATAAAGAATAATCTTCTACATCTACTAAATTATCATTTAGTGATTTTAATTCATTATATAAAATATCTAATTCACTACAAAATTCATTCATTGGTAAATATCTAACATTTTTAAAATCATAATCTTCTATAAATTTTGTACTATATCCAATAAAATTATTATCTTCATCATATATTAATTTTTTTGGTAATAAGAATCTCTCTGTAACTATCTTACTAAGTTTTAAAGCTTCTTCTTCGTTTAATCTATCTTTAGCAGGATATTTACTATATATTTTTAAAGCATCTTCTCCGAGTCTGTAAATAGTACCTTCCATACCTTCATCAATATACATTTTATCTAATTGAATATCATTAAATTCAAATATTTTTTTACCTAATCTAATTTTCATACAACCAACCCCAATATCTTATACTTTTCTAACTAATGATTTTACTTTTTCTCTATCTTCTAAAATATTATTAAAGAACTTACTAGGATACTCGTCTTGTTCTCTTAATTGTAATAATTCCTCTACACCACGTAAATCATTATAGGAACTATTATTCTTCTTAAACTCTGTCATTAATAATTTAGATATTAATAAATGTAATTGATATAAATTAAGTTTAAGTATAGTATCTTCTCCCATAGATATTCTTCCATATTTAGAAGGATCTAATAAATATAAATCTCCATTATATAAACTCTTATCTGTAACTAAACCACTCATTAATACTCTATGTTTAGATAATACATCTACATCTTCTTCTAATAAATATAAACTATATAAAAAATCAGTTTTATCGCTATTAATCAATTTTTGTGATCTATTCTTTTTAGGTAACGTAGTAGTAAATCCAACCATATGCTTATTCTTATATAAAATATCATCTGGAAGTAAAATACGATGTGTATCTAAATTAGTTAAATATAAACCCTCTTCTTCAGAAAAAACACCATCGACATTATCTGGAAATATATGTATAGCTTTTCCATTATAACGATATACCGTACCTGTATCACTCTTTGATAAATAGTATAATTTTTTGTGAGAAATAATATCATTTCTTTTATTCAAAGTATAAGCCATAAAAAAGACCTCCATATGTGGTACATATTATACCACAAATGAAGGCTTTTTGCAATAAAACTAATTTTAACCTTTATAAAAATTAGATATAAATTTGGAGAACTCATATAATATAATTTCACTCTTATTTATAGCAAAACTCTTTCCTATAGCTTTTCCTCCTATAGTTAAAGATGAAATTACCGCTGTAATAATTAGACCAGTAAGTAGAACATTAAAATGCATATCTGTAACTAATATTACTCCTATTGTAGTTCCAGCAGCTCCTGATATAACACCACATATATCACCTATTACATCACAACAAAAGCTTGATACTTTATCAGCATTCTTTTTAAATTTAACCGCAACATTTGCTCCTTTTACTTTTCTAGAACTCATGGAATGAAATACAGCTTCATCTGCAGATGTTACTGATACTCCAATAATATCAAATATAATACCAATTATAATAAATAGAAAAGTAATTAAGCATCCAAAAACAAAAGTAAGATTAGGAATCGTTATATTAGCAATAAAAGATAGACAAAATGATATTACAAAACTTAGTACTACTATTGTAAATATCCATTTATAGTTAACAGTCTCTTTCTTTATCTTCTCTTTTTTCTTACTTTGTTCTACTAAATTTTCAAATTCGCTTGGTTTCTTATTTTTCTTTTTAAAAAACATTCTATCACCACCTATATTATAACATCAAAAAAAGTAGTATAAAACTACTTAATTCTTATAATTGCTTGGCGAGCAATATAGTAAACTTTGAACCTTAGGTCAAGTAGGTTTTCCCAAACTCTTACAATTCCGTTACCAAAATTGCGGTTCCCCTTTAAAAGAGTTTATATCTCGTCACCGAATGATACGACTTGATTACCACTTAGTGTCCACTGCAATCCTATATTAGCACCCACTCTAGGAGATTTCCTCCCCAACACTTCGCTATTAGTACTTTTTTGCAAAAGTGATTTCAAAACGCAATACTTATAATAAGCGGCCTCTTATCATAAGCAAGATCATTTATCCCAAGACTTTCACTCAAGACAGGCTACACTACACATAGCTTTCGCCACAATATAGGTTTAATCCCATTTCGTAATAAGTCCATCAGTTATACACGTATAGGCTTACCACAATAATAGGTCTCCACGACAATTGGGTCGGCTCACATATGCCATTATGCGTCGCCCAAAAATCTTCATCTCCAGCACTCACCCCAAACTGGGCGTAAGAAGCAAGCACCAAAGGTTTCACAGATATGCCCTTTAACGATTGTTTATTCTCGTCTTCCTAGCAAAGTAATTGACTAGAATAATGTGCCATCAATTACTATAGTAATTATACTATATTTTACACTATTTGTCAATTTTCTAGTTTTTTGCATAAACCTTATTATTCATAGAAAAAGTATAATTACATGGCTCTATATCAAAATAATAATAATCATTTTTTAGTTTTTCACTAAAATATGCTTTCTCACCTATTCCTTCATTTCCAATAGTTATTAAATAATCTTCTAAAGGATTATCTGAAAAAACACAACTAAATAATTTTCTATTATATTTAAAACTATTATGTTCAAATCCTCCAGTACCATACTTATCACTAATAATATTCTCTAAATAATCTAAGATTTCCTCATATTCTACATAATGAGTAACTGTACCTTTTTCTTCATATTCAGTCATTAATTCATCTAATAAATATAATTTATCCTTAGCTTCTTTCTTACTACTGTAATTAGCAAGTTCATTAATAATAGGTCTCATATTAGATTTAGAAAAAGCTTCTAACACTATATCACTACCACATACATCACATAGCATCTTAACAGCACTTATTTCTAATGGATATGAATTCACTTCTAAAAAGGGATTCTCTTCAAAATATTCATTATATAATAATTCAGTCATTCCCTCAGAAAAATACTTATCTAAAAAACTTGGTTTAATATTGTAAATACAATGAATAATTTCATGTCCCATAATTGAATCAGAATTATCATATATTCTAATTACATTCTCTTTATAATCATAATTACCCATTACATTTCTATCATTAAAACCACGCATACTTGTATAATCTATCTTTACTTTCCTTAAATTATTATATGTCTTCTCTCTATCCAAATATGGATTATCATAAAACATATCACCAAATCTAAAAAAAGTTATCTTTTCTTCATCACTTAAATTATTATTCACAAGTATAGCATTCAATAATAAATAATCATCTTCTTTTTCACTACTTACATCATAACCAATACTATTTTCTACATTACTAATTAATAAATCTTTTTCTTCATCAGTTATTGTTAAAGAACGATCATTATATATATTATTTGGATTATGTGCTATTTGTCCAAGTGTTCCTGTTGCTCCTGCATATACTAGTCCAGCAAGCACTGTAGTAGCAATTATATTACGAGCTGCTTTACCCATTATTATCCCCCCAAATTACGACAAATTATAACATAAATACGTTGTAAAGTCAAAGAAAAAGCTATCTATGATAGCTTATGCATTCTTAATTTTATTAACATACCAATTAATCTTACTAACCCAAGTACCAGATTCTGCATATCTTGGACCAATAGACTCTACAGTAGTTAATCCTTTAGAATAAAAGTTATTATGTAAGTTAATAATCATTCCTTGTAATCCTTCATCTATAGAAGAATATCTTCTATAAGCACCACATCCAGCACCTTTTTGACCACCAAAGTTATAACACTCTCTCGCAATCTTACTACAACTATTTTGTCCACATCCAGTTTCATGCAATATAATAGCTGTCGCAACAAAAGGATCTACTCCAAGTTCAATACTCTTAGAAGCAATAACCATTCCCTTACCAGAAATATCATTCTTTAAACTCTTATTTATTTGATTAGCGACTTCATCTAAAGTCATACCCTTATATACTTCTTTTCTCATAATACCAACTGCGGCATTATTATTAATTATAACACTATCAGTAAGACTACTACTCTTAACCGCAACACTACTGCTAGTAGCTAAACTATCTAATTTAAAATCTTTAATATTTTTTATAGATAATATATCAGTTACTTGTAGTACCGCACCGATAATAATAAACATCACGCTTAGTATAATTAATATTTTACTAACCGATTTTATTCTATCCACAAATGTCACCTCAGTTTTTCTTCAACCGATAATTAATTTTAACAAACTAATAAAGTCTTTGTCAAATTACTTAACTAGCTTCTTAACTTCTTCATGAATGCTCCCACTAAAAGTATCGTTAACATATTCTGCTAACCCCCCATTATAATTATAAAAATCTTTTTTAATATTACTATATATAGTAAATACTTTACTCATATCTCCACTATCTAATAAATATAGTCCAAATACATCTTGAATAAAAAATTCATAAAACATTTCTAAGTTGGCTTTAGAACATTTACTATCAATTACTTGATAATCACCACTATCTATTAAATAAAAATAATCTTCAGTACTTAAATAATTACTTTCTCTTAAATCACCAATAAGTACTTTTTCTTCACCTAATAGCTTTAAATCATCTTCTAATAATCCTAATTCAGAAACTAAAACATCTTTATTCATATCAAATATAGATTCACTATCTCCTTCGATATATGGCATAGTATATCCTCTAACTTTATCACCATTAACAGCTTCATCAGGTAATACCACTCTTTGTGTATCAATATCACTTAATTGCCTAATTTCTTCATCATCTAAAACGTCTTTATTAGGACATTTATGATATATCTTAACAGCAGTATCTCCATCTCGATATACTCTACCTTCTTCACCAAAATCAATTAATTCTAATTTAGAATCATCCTTATATAAATCACCACAATGTTCTTTATATAAAACACCGCTATCTGTCACTAATTTTTCCATACTATCACCAACCGAGGTCATATTATACCATATTTCTTAATATAAATCAAATGTGATATAATAAATTTGGTGATATTATGGATAAAATAGCTACTTTAATTAAATGGATAAAAGAATCAAAACATACAGTATTTTTTGGTGGAGCTGGTACTTCTACTGAATCTGGATTAAAAGATTTTAGATCAGTAGATGGTCTTTATAATGAAAAATATGACTATCCACCAGAAGAAATATTATCACATAGTTTCTTTTTAAATAATACAAAAGAATTTTATAAGTTCTATAAAGATAAATTAAACTCACTAGAATATAAACCTAATATTACACATATCGTTTTAAAAGAACTACAAGACAAAAAACTACTAAGTTCTGTCATAACCCAAAATATAGATGGCTTTGATGAAGAAGTAGGATCAAATGTAATAGAATTACATGGTTCAATAAAAAGAAATTATTGTATGGACTGTCATAAGTTTTATGATGCAAAATACGTATTCTCATCTAAAAATGTACCAAAATGTAAAAAGTGTAATGGTATTATAAAACCAGATGTTGTTTTATATGAAGAAGGCTTAAAAGACAAAGATGTAGAAAAAGCTATAAATGAAATATCTGAAGCCGAATTATTAATAATTGGTGGTACTTCTCTTAATGTTTATCCAGCTGCTGGTTTAATAAGATATTTCCATGGAAAGCACTTAGTACTAATAAATAAACAAATAACACCATATGATAATACTTGTGATTTAGTAATATATGATTCAATTGGTAAAGTCTTTAAAGAAATAGAAAAAGAGATTATTAAATAATCTCTTTTATTTTTTTATAAATACTATCTTTATCTAGTCCATATTTTTCTTCTATTTCAGCTACACTTCCATGTTTAATAAATTTATCTGGATAACCAAAACTAAGTACTTTACCATCTCTAATATTAGCTTTAACTCCTTCTCCAAATCCTCCACTTATACTATTATCTTCTATTGTAATAAGTACACCTGTTTTAGAAACAGAAGAAGAGATAGTCTTTATATCAATTGGTTTAGCAAATCGAGCATTAATAACTTCACAACTAATACCGTCTTTCTCTAATAAATCACTAACTTCCATAGCTCTCTCAGTCATCTTACCAATACCAACTATAGTAACATCAGTACCTTCTTTTAATAATTCACTCTTTCCTAATATTATTCTATTATGTTTGGAAAACTTATAACTACCTTCTCCACCTCTAGGATATCTAATCGCAATAGGCTTATCAAATTTACATGCAAACTCTAACATATTTTCAAGTTCTACAAAATCCTTAGGAGCCATAACAGTCATATTAGGTATTGTTCTAAGATAACTTAAATCAAGAAGTCCATTATGTGTCTCTCCATCAGCTCCAACACAACCAGCTCTATCTACACATATAACTACACCTAGTTTTTGTAAACAAATATCATGTACTACTTGATCATATCCTCTTTGTAAAAAAGAAGAATAAATTGGAATAACTGGCTTTAATCCCTCACGTGCCATACCTGCTACCATAGTAAGGCCATGTTGCTCAGCTATTTCTACATCAAAGAATCTCTTAGGATACTTTTTAGCAAAATCACTAAGTCCAGTTCCTTCTTCCATAGCCGCTGTAACAGCTACTATTCTTTTATCTTTAGAAGCAAGTTCTACTAATTTATTACCCATTACAGCACTATAATCTAATTTTCCACTACTTTGTTTACCTACATTCAAATCAAATGGTCCAGTTGCATGATATTTATTAGGTTCTTCTTCCGCAAAACTATAACCTTTACCTTTTTTAGTAAGAACATGAATAAGAATCGGTCCATCTATATTCTCTGTTCTTTTAAAAATATCTTCCATTGCTTCAATATTATGACCATCAACTGGTCCTAAATAAGTAAAACCAATATTTTCAAAATACATCTTTGGAATAATCATTTCCTTAATACCATTTTTAATCTTACCTATTCTTTTACTTAATCGCTTACCAATTAGAGGTATTTTATTAACAAATTTCTTTATCTTTTTATTACTCGCAACATATACTCTTTTAGTACGTAACTTAGTAAGAAATCTAGATAAACCACCAGTATTCTTAGAAATGCTCATTTCATTATCATTAAGTATTACTATTAATCTACTTCTACTTATACCAGCATCATTTAATGCTTCAAGTGCCATTCCACCAGTCAAAGCCCCATCTCCAATAACGGCAATTACATTATATTTTTTATTCAATAAATCTCTAGCTCTAGCCATACCTAAAGCTGCACTAATAGAAGTACTAGAATGACCTGTATCAAAATAATCATATTTACTTTCATCTACTCTTGGAAATCCAGCTAATCCATTAATTTTTCTTAAAGTCTTAAATCTATCTTTTCTACCAGTTAACAATTTATATACATAAGATTGATGTCCAACATCAAATATAACTCTATCTTTTTCCACATTAAAATAAGAAACAAGCGCAATAGTAAGTTCTACAATACCTAAGTTAGAAGCTAAGTGTCCACCATTTTTAGAAACAACATTTAATATTTCTTCTCTTATATCATCAGCCAGTTCTTTCTTTTCTGCATAATTTAATCTTTTTACATCACTTGGCATATTAACTTTATTTAACATATAATAGCCCCCAATACACAATAATTATTGTATCATTTTAAATAAAAAAAACAAGTAAGATTACAATTTAAAAATCTTACTTAGTACTTTATTATCATATTCATCTTCGTCTTCATTATCTAAATCTACATCTTTAGTTCTTCTTTTTTCTAATCCATAATCATAACTAATATTATGCATTAACCATTCTAATCTCATAGACTCAATACTTCTATTCCAAGTACTAGGATTATCTTCTTCATAAGAACATAATATTTCTAATATTTCATTTCTTTTATTTTTATCTTTTATATCTATAGAATTAATTACTTTCATATCAGGATCATCATTATATCTTAAATCTTCAACTAAAATATCCCCTTCATTGCAATCGATTCCATCAAGAAAACACCTATCTCCAATATAGACAGCCCCATCACTATATGTAGCATAATAATCCTCATTTACTATTTCAACTGCACTAGTATCATAACTATTATCTAAATTATAACTACATAAAGCTATAAAAATACCAAGTCCTATTAATGTTTTTTGCCATTTCTTCATATTATTACCATAACATAAAAAAAGATAATTAGCTACTCAAGTAGTCAACTATCTCTTCTATTACTATTTCTGGAGTAGACGCTCCAGCCATAATACCAATATTTTCATAATTAATATCTAAATCATTTAAATCATTAACATCTTGTATCAAATATGTCATAACATTATTTTTACTAATATTATATAATTCCTTAGTATTAGAACTATTCTTTCCACCAACTATTAACATACAATCTACTCTTTTACTCAACTCTTTAGTTTCATTTTGTCTATCATGAGTAGCACTACAAATAGTATTATCTACTTCTACTAAACATTTACTTTTTTCTTTAATTTCTTCTACTAGTTTTAAAAACTTATCTTCTTCAAAAGTAGTTTGACCACAAACATATATATTATCTAAATTACTATCTTTAAAATAATTTAATGCTGTATCTATATCTTCACTATTCTCAACAATCATTCC
>CACXFY010000032.1 GCA_902767005.1 uncultured Erysipelotrichaceae bacterium | reverse complement strand
TGTAAAGATATAACAATACTAGATAAATCACCATTTACTAGAGAATTCTTTTATTTAAAAAAAGCAGCTTTATTATCACTAGATATTGAAGACTTTATAAATTTATTTTCATTAAAAAATAAAACAAATAAAGCTACTTTCAATTATGATGATATAGAAACAGTACTATCAACTCTATTAGACGATGATATAGAAGCCTATGACTTTTGGAATAGATTATTTGATAGGAGAGACCTAAAGACTGTAAGAGAAAAATTATTTTTAACAGACGAATCAAATATACCTACTTTAATAAGTAGTAATAATTATTTAGAATCAGAAAGTACCTATAGAAATCTCCAAGATATAATTGAACATATTCATCCAGAATTCTTAATTCAAGATGTAAGAGAAGCAAAACTAGATAGACAATATGATAATATCTTTTTATCTAATATCTTTGATTATTTAAAAGGAAGGGAAGCTTTATATGTATTACATAGTCTATTACCTCATCTAAATGAAGAAGGAAGAATGTTAATATATTATTTATACTCAATAACATTAGATGATGATATACCAACAATAGAAGAATTATATGATCCAACTCAAGTATTAAACTATGTACCAGAAGAAGCAATACTAATACCAATTGAAAGTATGGAGAAAAGAAAAATAAAACAAAAAGATGGAGTAATAATCTATCAAAAGAATAGGAGATAAAATGACTAATATATATAATATTAATAATGGATTAATAGAAGTATATAATCTAAATCCATTAGAAAGAGAAATAAAAGACTTTAAAAAGCAAGAGTTATTAAAACTACCAGAAGAAGAAAGAGTTATAGTAGAAGAACCAACTAAAGGCTGGTTTACTACTAAAAAAGGAGTAATATATGAATGTGGTAGTTACATATTACGTAAAAGTAAGAAAAGAGAATTAGAAAGCAATAGAGAACTTCTAAAACAATATATTTTAGGTACTTTACATGAAGACAGATTATTAACAAAAGAAGATAACTTGTTCTTATTTGAACCTTATAATTTAAGACCAACACATAAAATACAATTAACTAAAGATTTGTATCTAGCAACTGTCTTAGCTAATACTGATTATTCTGATTCTTTCTTACAAACAGAAAATTTAGACAATATAAAACATCTATTTGAAATATCTAATAGTAAAGCAACTATTGATATGGAAGAATTATATAAAGTTTATAAATATATTACTAATGACTTATTTGAATATGAAGAAACAGTAAAGTACTTAGAAGATTCAACTAGTATTTATCAAAAAATAAAAAAACACTAAATAGTGTTTTTTTTTATAAAAATATTAATAGTGAAACCATCAATGTATTATGAAACATATGCATAACTATTGAAGTAATAATAGTATCTGTTTTTCTATAAGCTAAAGCAAATGCTCCACCAAGAGCTCCATATGGTATTATGTATAAAATATCTAACCAAGTCTTAATATTACCAATCACGTGAGCTCCACCAAATAATAAGAAAGAGAAAAATACAAATAACCATTTACTCTTAAATATATCTCCTAAACTCTTTCTAAATATTATTTCTTCATTAAAAGGAGCAATAAAACCAGCATTAATAAGCATAAAAAATGGCAATACATTAATCATTTGTCTAACAGATTGTTCATTACCAGCCATATTATGATTGAAGAATACAATAATTATATTACTAACAAACATAATAACTAAACCAACAATCCAATACTTAAAAGCTGTATTTAAATTATTCATAATATCATTTTTAAATGTATTTAAATCTTTTCTTAAACTTTTAAAATAAAATATAAAATAAATAACAAATAAACATAAACTAGAGAAAGTTAATAATACAATTTCTTGAGAAGAACTCAATCTAGAAACATCCCAATTTAATAAACGTATTGGAATATACTGTAAAAGAGGACTCAAACGAAAAAGTAATAATATACATAAAAATATAATTATTTCTCTATATCTAATTCTTTTTAAAATATTCATACAATCACCAACATAATCATAACATAATTCTTAATTATTGTATAAATAAATTAAAATACTTGTCAAAACATAAAATTAATAGTATAATACTTATTGCTTACTGGTACTCAGTTTGAAGAATTTCCGACTTCTTACTTAGTATTTAGCGAATTAATAAGAAAGGAAGTGTAAGAATGGCTTTAGCAAAAGAAAAGAAAGAACAAATTATCAAAGAATTTGCTAAAAGTGAAAATGATACAGGTTCTGCAGAAGTACAAATAGCGATCTTAACTCATGAAATTAATGAGTTAACAGAACATTTAAAAGTTCATATTCACGACTATCATTCACGTAGAGGTCTTTTAAAGAAAGTTGGACAACGTAGAAATATGTTACAATACTTAGCAAAGAAAGAT
>CACXFY010000031.1 GCA_902767005.1 uncultured Erysipelotrichaceae bacterium | reverse complement strand
TTGTTTCAGTAATAGCTTCATTCATTGAATCTGTGATTTTATCTCCATACATTATGACATGGCCATTGGCATTTCTTGCACACCTACCTATTGTTTGAATTAAACTTCTATTACTACGTAAGAAACCTTCTTTATCAGCATCTAAGATAGCAATTAAGCTTACTTCTGGTATATCTAATCCTTCACGAAGAAGATTAATTCCTACTAAACAATCATAGGTTCCAGTTCTTACATCATGTATTATTTCCATACGTTCTAGTGTTTTTACTTCACTATGAAGATAAGCTACTTTTATATCTAATTCTTTTAAATAGTTAGTTAATTCTTCGGCCATACGAATAGTTAAAGTAGTAACAAGTACTCTTTCATTATTTTCAATTCTTTGTTTTATTTCTCCTACTAAATCATCTATTTGACCTTGTGTTTTTCTTACTTCTATAGTTGGATCTAATAGACCAGTTGGTCTTATTATTTGTTCTACATAATGATTATTAGTATGAGATAATTCATAATCTCCTGGTGTTGCGGATACATAGATTACTTGATTAATCTTTTGTTCAAATTCATCATATTTTAATGGTCTATTATCTAGGGCACTTGGTAGTCTAAAACCATATTCTACTAAGTTTAATTTTCTTGCTCTATCACCGTTATACATGCCGCGTACTTGTGGTAATGTTACATGAGATTCATCTACTACAAGTAAGAAATCTTTAGGAAAGAAATCCATTAATGTAGTTGGTGTTTCTCCAGGTGCTCTGCCAGCCATTGGTGCAGAGTAATTCTCTATTCCAGAACAGAAACCGGTTTCTTCTAACATTTCAATATCATAGTTAGTTCTTTGTTCTAGTCTTTCGGCTGCGACTAATTTATTTTCTTCTTTTAATACTTTTAATCTTTCTTGTAATTCTTTCTTTATTCTAATTATTGCTTGTTGCAACTTGTCATCACTTATAACGAAGTGAGAAGCTGGAAATAGAGAAACATTCTTTTTATTGTTTAATACTACTCCAGTTAGAGTATCTATTTCTGATATTCTATCTATTTCTTCATCGAAAAACTCTATTCTATAACCAATAGTATTTTGATTAGCTGGAATTATTTCTAAAGAATCGCCATGTACTCTAAATGTTCCACGTTTAAAGTCATAATCATTTCTTTCATATAACATTTCTACTAATTTTGTTAAGACTTTATCTCTTTCAATAGTTTCTCCTACTGATAGCGTTAGCATTTTAGATTTATATTCTTCTACTTCACCAATACCATAGATGCAAGAGACAGAAGATACTACTATTACATCATCTCTTGCGATTAAAGCTGATGTTGCGGCATGACGTAATTCATCTATTTCATCGTTTATAGATGAGTCTTTTTCTATATATGTATCAGTTGAAGGCACATAGGCTTCTGGCTGATAGTAATCATAATATGATACGAAGTATTCTACTCTATTATTGGGAAATAACTCTTTTAATTCTGAATATAATTGACCAGCTAAGGTTTTATTATGGGCTAATACTAAAGTTGGTTTTCCTACTTCTTTTATGACATTTGCTATTGTAAATGTTTTACCAGTTCCAGTAGCACCTAAAAGAACTTGTTCTTTTTTATTTTGTTTTATTCCATCTACTAATTCTCTTATTGCTTGTGGTTGGTCTCCAGATGGAGAATAGTTAGATATTAATTCAAATTTAGCCATAATATCACCTCAAAATCTATTATATTTTAACATTTAGTTTATTAATAAACAAGTTGTTTGCTTTGTGAAATATTGTCAAATAATAATTAATTATTAAAAAACTAATGATTTACATGTAATAAAATGGTAAAATTAACATAGAGTATTGTATCCTAAGGAGGGATTATTATGGCTAAATATGTATGTGATTTCGCTGCTGTTTCAGCAATTGGTCAACAATTAATTGATAGTTCTACTGAGATGAATGGAGCTACTAAAACTTATTCATCTACTATAGATAGTGATCTTAGTCAATGGACTGGTACTGCTAAAACTAGTTATAAATCAACTAGTGATGGACAAATTCAAGTTGCTCAAGCTAATTCACAAGAAATGGAAGCTTTAGGTACTTTTATTAAGCAAGCTAGTGAAGCTATTGAAAAAATGGAATCAGAGTTATCTTCTTTACAAATTTAGGTGTAACTAATGGAGAATTATAAAGTATCGGATTATAGTATTTTTAATAATGCAATATCTTCTACTTCAAATTTTACTAATAAAATAAACTCTATACAGGAAGCTATGTCTAATTCTAAGAGCAAATTAAATAGTGAATCTGTATTTATGGGACCTATTTGTGAATCTTGTATAAAAGGTTTTGGTTCTTTAGATGGTGATATTAATACATTAGTTAGTAATTTTGGTACTATTTCTGGTTATTTAAATGATACAGCAACTGCTTATATGAATGGTGATAGTACAGCTATGAATAAAGTATTAAGTATTAATGGTAGTAAGGTTTCTGTTGGAAATGGTAGTACTTCAGTAGATGGTAACGTTATTAATGTTAATAGTCCTGTAACAACAGGTAATCCGTATAATCTATCTGATGATGATTTAGCTTATCTTGCTTATGTTGCTAAACAAGAACAAGGTAGTGTAGATGGAGCTAAATTAGAGTTGTCTTTAATGGCTAATTTATATGAAAAAAATAAAAGTAAATATAGTGATGTAAAAGATTACGTTAAAAATAGTGAATGGTTTGCTAGTAGATCTACTAGTAATTATAGTTATCCAGGTGATGATTATTATAATGCTGCTAAAGATGTACTTAATAATGGTAATAGATATTTAGAGAGTAATGTTGTTGAACATGACTGTTTAAGTGATATTTCTAGTATAAGTACTGGTAGTGTTGGTAATAGAAGTGATTATATACCTGGGGAGACTATTATTAAAAATAGAATGGGAGCAACTTATAAATTTGTTGGTTTTGCGCCTAATAATGGTGATCCTTTTGGATATTTAGTATAGGGTGAGAATATGGAAGATTATAAAGTATCAGATTATGGAATTTTTAACAATGCTATTAATTCTACTAACAATTATTCTAATAAAATAACTTCTATACAAGAAGCTTTAGCAAATTCTAAGAGTCAATTAAATAGTGAATCTGTTTTTATGGGACCTATTTGTGATTCTTGTGTTAAGGGATTTGGTACTGTAGATGGGAAAATCAGTACTCAAGTTGATAATTTTGGTACTATTTCTAGTTATTTGAATGATACAGCAACTGCCTATAAAAATGGTGACAGTGCTGCGATGAATACAGTTCTTAGTGTTGGTGGTAATAGTGGTACTCCTGTATCTACTTGTAATATACCAAGTGATCTTAAACAAGCAGGTTATACTGTAACTTGTTATGGTGAAGGTGGATGGTATTTAGGTGGAGGAAGTTCTCCTACTGCTGTAGCAGGAGGTACTGCTCAAAAGTCAGTTCATGAGGCTTGGTTAGCTGATGGAGCTAGATATAAGAATGGTATTGCGGTTATGAATGTCAATGGAAGTGATCATTATTTAATAGCGACAGCTAATGCTCTAGGTAGCGTTGGTGATAATGTTACTGTTAACTTTCAAAATGGTCAATCTATTCCTTGTGTTATAGCGGATGCAAAGAGTTCACATGATTCAAATTATACAACTTATGGTCATGGACATGGAGATAGTGTTAATGTATTAGAGTTTGAGGTAGATAGAAATAAATATAACTCTACTGGAAATCCAGCTACAAGTTCTTGGGGACTTGAATGGGATAGTAGTAGTAATGTTTCTTCTGTTGATAATTACGGAACAGTTATATAGGAGGTAGTTTATGGAAGATTATAAAGTAGCAGACTATAGTATTTTTAGTAATGCAATTAGTTCGACATCAAATTATACTAGTAAAATTACATCTATCCAAGAAGCTATGTCTACTTCCAAGAGTCAGTTAAGTAATGAGTCAGTATTCATGGGACCTATTTGTGATTCTTGTGTTAAAGGTTTTGGTTCTTTAGATGGATTAATTTCAACTTTAATTAGTAATTTTGGTACTATTTCTAGTTATTTAAATGATACTTCTACTGCCTATAAAAATGGTGATACAGCCGCTATGGATAAAGTATTAAGTATTAGTGGTGGCGTAGTTGGTGTTGGTGCTAATAGTAATGTTAATACTGGAGGCGGCACTAAAGATGATATATATAATATGTTAGCTAAAAAAGGCTTTAATAATGCTGCTATTTGTGCAATTCTTGCTAATATGGAACATGAATCAGGTTTTGATACTACAGCAGTTGGTGATGGTGGTACATCTTATGGTCTATGTCAATGGCATAATGGTCGTTGGGATAATCTAAATAACTATTGTAGTGAACATAATTTAGATTCTAGTACTGTTGAAGGACAAGTTGAGTACTTATGTTATGAATTAGAGAATAGTTATGGTGATGTATATGATACACTTAAAAATGTTCCTAATACTAAACAAGGTGCTTATGATGCAGCATATAAATGGACAGTTGATTTTGAAATACCAGATGATAGATATAATAGAGGTAAAGCTAGAGGAGATACTGCCGCTTCTAGTTACTGGGACACATATGGAGTTCAAACATAAAAAAAATAGAAGTTTAACTTCTATTTTATTTTTTTACTAAAACCATAGTACCAGTTTCAACATTATCATAAATGTTCTTAGCTGCTTCATTTGGTAAGTTAATACATCCATGTGAACCATTATATTGATAAGTATCTCCACCAAATTCACAATTACTTCTCCAACCATGATCTCTTACATAATTACCATCTTCATCATAATCAGTGTGATATTCTGCATCATGTAATCCTTCTCCACCATTAAATGGCATCCAATAATCTACATAAGAGCTATATCCTGGTCCAGTTAAATAAGTATTTCTTTCTTTCCAGTCTATATCAAAATAGCCAATATCAGATGGAGTTGATTGTTTACCAGATACTATATTAGTATCTACTATAACATTATTACCATCATATAATTTGGCATTTTGATCACTAATATCTACTATTACTACTTTCTTTGGTAATTCAGTAGTATCATTTTTATTTACATAACATAATCTATTATTTACTTCAGCTAAATACATATCATTTTCTTCATTATATACTTCTGCTACTTCATATGTTGGTACTGTATCTATTACTGTTTCTTTGTCATTATAGTCATATATATTAGCTTCATTATCAAACATTACTAATTTATTAAATGGTGTTACTATGTTTTCTTCAGATGTTTCTTTTACATAGTCTGATTTAATATAAGCTAAGTCATTATTATATCTTACTTCATACCAACCATTATTTAATAATCTTACTGCCTCTAGTCTTTGACCTTCTCCTAATTGACTTAAGATGTTACTTTTTTCAGTAGCATCACTTCTTATATTTACGGTAGTTGTTGCTTCTACATAATTCTTTTTTTCTATTTCTAAAACATCTCTTTTATAGTGAGTTGTTTCTTTATTTATACCTTCTTTAGTAACAGCTTCATAAACATATTCATTGTTTACATAGGCCTCTTCATCATTATATAGAATCTTATACCATTCACCATCTTGTGATATTCCTTTTAGTACTGTTCCTTCAGATACAGTAGTTATAATATTAGATTCTTCATTAGGTTGTTTTCTAATGTTAATTTGGTCTTTGGCTACTAACTCAGTAATAATAATTGGTTCTTCTATTTCTGTCTCTATTGTTTCTCTTGTATCAGGTAAAGTTTCAGAATTAGAATTTACTGTTTCAGTACAACCAATTAGTGTAATTGTACCAGCTAATATCATTGTTAGTAGTTTTTTATTTAAACTAATTTTTTTCATATTATCCCCCAATTTCTCAAACGTGTTTAATTATATCATATTTTGTCTTTTTTTTCAATATAAAAGAGTAAGATAGACTTACTCTTATTATGAATTTGAGTCAATTGTATATAGTTTTTGATACACTTTAGATTGTTTTAATAGCTCTTCATGTGTACCAGATGAGTCTAATTTACCTTGATCTATAACATTTATAATATCAGCATCAACGATAGTGCTTAGTCTATGAGCAACAATTATTACAGTGTGATCTTTAACTAAGTTATCGATAGTCTTCTTTATATATTCTTGAGATTCATTATCTAAGGCAGATGTTGCTTCATCGAATAATATTATTTTAGTATTTAATAATAATGTTCTTGCGATGGCAAGTCTTTGCTTTTGTCCACCAGATAAGTTTACTCCTCCTTCTCCAATTACTGTATTATATTTATTTGGTAAAGACATAATATAATCATCAATATAAGCTTTTTTACAAACTTCTCTAATTTCTTTTAATGTAGCATTTTGTTTTACTATTTTAAAGTTATCTATAATAGACATATTAAATAAGAATGGTGTTTGTCTAATAATAGATATGTTTTTTCTTAGAGAAGCTTCTGATAAGTCTTTTATGTTAATATTGTCTATTAGTATTTTACCAGATGTAGTATCAAAGTATCTTAGTAATAAATTGAATAAAGTACTTTTACCATTTCCAGATCTACCAACTATCGCAATCTTTTTATTCGGTATTAGTTTTAGATTTAGACCTTTTAGAGTTAATTCTTCTTTTTCTGTGTATTTAAATTTAACATCTACAAAGTCTATAACTCCTTTAGTATTCTTTAGTTCTTTAGTACCATATTTTTCATCTTGATATAACTTATTATTAACTATTTCATCTATTCTTTTTAGTGAGACAGTTACTTTATTATAATTAACTCCAAAGTCTGATATTGACTCTACTACTTCATCTATTCTCCAAATATATGAGTCTAGCATAGCAAATAAGGCATAGACTATTTTTCCTTGGATAAAGAATCTTCCAGCAGTAAATAGTATGATAAATTGTAATATAAAGTAAGTTAAATTATTTAAAGAATAATATAGCACTTCATAATTTCTTATGTTTTTTTCTTCTTTAAAGATGCTTTTTAAGTCATTGAAGATGTTTTTTTCGACATTTTTCTTTATACCTAAGGCTTTTATTTCTCTTATTCCGGTAATGTTTTCAGTAGCATTCTTAACATATTCATCTGATTGTTTTTTTATCTTTTCTTGGGTCTTCTTAATTCTTGGGAAGAAGAAATAACTTATTATTCCCATTATGCTAGCAAATATTACTATTTCCAGACCTAATATAATAGATATATAGAATGATAATATTAATACTACTATTACTACAAAGCCTTTACATACTAGTTTTATTAATGAATTTAATAGAGACATTACTCTATCTGTATCATTATAAAGTCTATTTATAAACTCTCCTACTCCTATTTCTTCAAAGGCAATTGCTGGTAAGTTATCTATCTTTTTATATAGATCAATAGATACTTCATTCATAAATTTGATTTCAAAATAATTATATAATTTATCTCTAGGTATTTGTAAAAGGCTGTAACAAATTATATATATACCTTCCCAAAATCCTAAATAGAATATAAATCCAAATAGATTCTTTATTAATAACTCTTCTACAGCTCTACCCCAAAAGTAAGCTGCTAGTAAAGCAGGAAGGTATGTCATTAGTACTAAAAAGATATAGAGAAATACTTTAAATTTATCATTCTTTAAGTAATGGAATAATATTTTAAAGTTTTTAGCTTTTTGCATAATATCACTCCTTCCAAAAATAAAAGAGCCATTAAATGGCTCTTGTTTTTATATTTTTATGCGTCAAAAACAAGTGAGAATAGATTATTCCCATAGCCATTTACATAATACTTTAAGTTAAATTTTATAATTGTTTTAATCATGTTCTCACTCCTTTCCTCAAATTCATTTTCAATATTAACATAAGATTTTAACGCTGTCAACCTTTTTTTGTTAACATGTTAATGTTATTGAGAAATATTTAATTATATGGTATATTTTTAATGATAGAGGTATGTATATGAATAATGATAATTATAAAGATATACAATTTAAAGATATAGAAGATGACTTAGTCGTTAATAAAGGTAAAAGTACTCCTTTTATTCTTGATAATGAGGAATTAAAAAGACTAAGTGTTGAATATAAAGCATTAGTAGTAGAATTAGATTCTTTAGATAAAGAAAAAGAGTTTGATAAGATGTTACTGTTAAGAGAAAAAATAAATGAATTAAAGAGAAAATTATGGGCTGGTATACCTTTAGAATTAAATAAATTAAAGGATGAAATTACTAGAGATATATATTTATATTTAGAGAAGTATGGTTATTCTAGAGACTTTGTAATTGGTAATCTAGAAGATGTAGAACTATATGTTAGTGATGTTGATATTATTGCGGATGGTAAACTAGTTACAGTTGGTAATAAGATTGGTATTGATTCTGAATTTATAGATTTTGATAGAAAAGGTAATATTATAGGTATTAAGGATTATTATAAGTTATTCTTAAAATATACTTTAACGCATGAGTTTTTACATAAAATTAGTTCTAATAGAAAAGATAAGCCAGCTGTTGCGGTTCTTGAAGATGCATTAATAGAAGGTAGTACTGATATGTATGCTCATTTAATTAGTGAGAATGATATTGATAAGAGTAATATATATGACTTTTTGGTTAAAGTATGTATTATGTTAAGAAGAATTGTTGGTAATAAAGAGTTTTTAGAAGATTATATAGATAATTTACCTAATTGGAATAATACTAGAAAAGTATTTGGGGAATGTGGATTAACTGATGATGATTTTAGTAATCTATATTTTAGTATGAATAAAGTACTTGCTTATACTAAAAGTGGTATAGATCCAGAAGGACTTAATAAATTAAAGGAAGAGATAATTGTCTTTATTAAGAATAAACTTATTAAAAATAAGTTTACTAAGAGAAGAGAATTAAGAGAAATGGAAAAGATATATAATGTTTTATTTAGTACTGAATTAAAAGAGATAGTTATTAATAAAACTACTAGTAATTTAGTAAAATAAAAGACTTTACTTAAG
>CACXFY010000030.1 GCA_902767005.1 uncultured Erysipelotrichaceae bacterium | reverse complement strand
GTAAGAAAGTACTTGATAAGGTATCATTTACAATACTTAAAGGTGATAAAATATGTTTTATTGCTAGTGATGATATGGTTAAGACGACATTATTTAATATATTAAGTGGTCAAGAAAAATATGATAAAGGTACTATTACATGGGGTAAGACAATTAATTATGGATATTTACCACAAGATAATAATAAGTTTTTTGATAGTAATAAAAATATAATGGAATGGATAGGGAGCTTTTATGATATTAAAGATGAAACTATACTTCGTGGTTTTTTAGGTAGAATGTTATTTTCTGGAGAAGATGTATTTAAAAAAGTAAATGTTTTATCTGGAGGAGAGAAGGCTCGTTGTATGTTATCTAAGATTATGTTAGAGGAACCTAATTTCTTAATATTAGATGAACCTACTAACCATTTAGATTTGGAAGCTATTACTTCTTTAAACAAAGGACTATGTAATTTTAAGGGAGAAGTATTATTTACTTCACGTGATTATGAGTTAAATAGTACAGTTGCGAATAGAGTAATTGAGATTCTTCCAGATGGAAAAATTATAGATAGAGCTATTCCTTATGAAGAATATATTGAAAGAAAAGATAAATAAATGTTATAATTTAAGTGGGAGGAAGAAGTATGAATAAAAAGAAGATTTTTACAATAGTTGGTGTTGTTCTTTTTGTAGCAATTCTAATATGTAGTATGTTTGTTAAAACTGATGGTACTACATTTGGTAAAGACAAACCTTTAGCTCAAGATGCTTCAAAAGTATTAGAAAATGCTCAAACAGAGTCTAGTAAAGTAGAAGAATCTGAAAAAGGAGAATTTCATCAAATAAATGTTGATACATATTTAACATATTTAAATGGAGAAGAAGCAAAATTAATATTAATTGCTAGACCTACATGTCATTATTGTCAAATTGCAGAACCAATTATTCAAAAAATTATACATGATTATAATGTTGAAATTAATTATTTGAATACAGATAATTTCCAAGGTGACGATCAAGCTAATTTCATAAATTCTAACGAAGCTTTTAAAGAAGGTTTTGGAACACCAATGTTATTACTTGTTCAAAATAATAAAATAGTTGATTCTATTGATGGATTAACAGATACAGCTCATTATTTAGAGTTTATGAAAAAATATAAATTTGTTAAATAGGAGGAACATAATATGGGGTTAGTATATAAGCAAGTATTACGATTTAAAAAGAAATATCCGTTGACTATTGGATGGAGATTAAGACAAAATGCGGCAATTGTTGAGAAACATTTGAATCCAGATGAGGAGCCAATTTATTCTTTTATAGCTCAAAAGAATGATAAATCGTTTAATTTTTGGGAAAGCGCAGTAGTTACGCTTACTAATAAAAGACTTGTTGTTGGTAGAAAGAGAGTAATATTTGGTTACTTTTTCGATACAATAACTCCAGATATGTTCAATGATATGAAAGTTGTTAGTGGTATAGTATGGGGTAAAGTTTATATTGATACAATTAAGGAGCTTATTACACTTTCTAATATTGGGATTGAAGCTTTACCTGAAATTGAGACTCAAGTCTCTAGCTATATGATGGAAATGAAAAAAGATTACGAAGACGAAGAAGAAGAACGAAGAAGAAAAAAGAGATAAATTCTCTTTTTTTTGTTATAATGATAATAGGTGGTACTATGAAGAAGAAATATATCATAGGTATAGTTATAATAATTATAGTTATATTATTAATTGCTATATTTAAGAATAATGATAAACATATTACTTCTTATGTGATTAAAGATAAAAAGAATAGTTATTATATAAGAGAATATTATGAAAAAGATAATTATTATTTTATTGTGAGAGATAATGATAAAAATAGATATTCTTTTAGTTTAAATAGCAATGTTAAAGATAAGAATACAGTTATTAAGAAGATAAAGAAATATATAAATGGAGAATTAAAATGTTTATATCCAATTTATGTGGATAATATTAAGAGTGATTTACATTGTATTAAGAATAATAAGAATTACAATGTTAATTATTTAAAACAAGAGAATGATGAAGACTATTTAAAAATATTAGAATTAGTTAATAAAGATAAATTAAATACTTTGGGTAATTATAAGAATGGTACAGCTAGTAGTTATAAAAATTTAAAAGTTTATAAAAAAAATTTATTGGATGATTATTATTTTACTATGTGGAATTATAATGGTATTAATGTTTTTAATAATAAGAAAATTAAAGCTGTTAAATTACTAGATTATGATCAATATGATAATAAGTTGGGTATATTACTAAATAATTATTATGTATATATTGATACTATGAATAGAAGTAAGAATATAGAATTTAAATATTATAATTTATTAAAAGATGATATTGATAGTTATATAGATAATAATAAGAAACATAATATTTCTATTAATGTTTATTTTAATGG
>CACXFY010000029.1 GCA_902767005.1 uncultured Erysipelotrichaceae bacterium | reverse complement strand
TATATTAGAAATGGAATGGGTATAAAACAAGATGCCTTTGGTAATGCTTCATCAAATGGCTCATCGAGATTATATGGAATGGGTACATTCTTCTATCATGCCCAAGAAAAATATGGAGTAAATGCTGTATTATCATTATCATTATCTAGAAATGAAACTGGTAATGGACGTAGTAATTTAGCTATTAATAAAAATAATGGCTTTGGATTAAATGCAGTAGACTCTAATCCAACACAAGCAGCTAACTGGTATGCTACTTTCTCAAGCAGTATCTTAGGTTATGCTAATAAATGGGTAACATATGGTTATGCTAATCCAACTGATTGGAGATATTTTGGACCACAATTTGGTAATAAATATATTGGTATGAATGTAAAATATGCATCAGACGTATATTGGTCAGAAAAAATGGCTGCTAATTATTACACACTAGATAAATACTTTGGACTACAAGATTATAACTATTATCAACTAGGAGTAGTAAATGGTCCAACAAAAGCTTATTTAGATGCATCTACTTCATCAAAATTCATCTATGAATATCCAGAAAGAGAAGATGGTTTAGTAATAGTAGGTGAAAAGACTGTTAATAATACATTATGGTATAAAGTAATATCTGATAAAAACCTATCAAATGGAAACATAGTAAGTAGTGGAAACTATAATTGGAATTCATACGTATGGGTACAAGCATCTCAAGTAAGAAAGATAAATAATGTTACTTATCATTCAGTAGATAATATTACTAATTTCAAAGATAAGAATTATACTTATGACTTATATATAGAAAACACTGTATTAAAACCAAAAGTTGCTATCTCAATAAAAGATACACCATACTATTATGATCCAACTCTAACTTCTAAGAAAGGACAAACTCTAAAGAATAATAGATATGTAATGGTATTTAGCGCAGCATATTCTAATAATTCTCCAGTTGCTTATCTAGTAACAAGTGATTACAAGTATGATCAAAAACACTGGGTACCAGCAGATTCAATTAGATTTACAAGTACAGCTTATGGAAAAGCATCAGTAACAGCTTCTGGTAATCAATATACATGGGTAAACTCAACTACTCAAGATACACAAGCTACTCTAATAAGTGGCCTATATCATAATTCATATGTACCAGTATTAGAAAAGAAAACAGTATCTGGATATACTTGGTTAAAAGTACCAGTTGATTTGAGTGGTACAACTAATCAATTTGGTTGGACTCTACAAACTGCTCCAAATGTAAGTATTACTCTTTCACAAAGTGTAGTAGAAGACCAAGCTCCAATTATTACAGCTAATAACAAAACAATAGAAGTAGGAGATAGTTTTGATCCATTAAAAGATGTAACTGCTTATGATAATGAAGATGGGAATATAACAAGTAAGATTAAAGTAACAGAAAACACTGTAAATACACAAACACCAGGAAACTACAAAGTAACTTATAGTGTAACTGATACAAAGAATCATACAACTACTAAATCAATTACTGTAACAGTAAAAGCAAATGAAGTTCCAGTAATTAATGCTAATGATAAAGAAATAGTAGTAGGAAATAACTTTAATCCAAAAGAAAATGTAACCGCAACAGATAAAGAAGATGGAGACTTAACTAATAAAATAGAAGTAACAGAAAATACTGTAAATACAAAAGTAGTAGGACAATATAAAGTAACTTATAAAGTAACTGATTCAAAACAACAAACTACTACAAAGACTATAAAAGTAACAGTAAAAGAAAATGTAACAGAAGAAGATCCAAGTACAAATGATCCACAACAAGTAGAAAGTGACTTCTTATTATATGAATTATCATTTAATAAAAATACTAAGAAATTTACTATTTCTGGATATAGTATCTTACTAGATGTAGATAATAGTAAAACACCTAAATATGAAGTAATATTAAAAGATAAAAATAGCGATAAAGAATATAATGTTGAAGTATCTTCTTGGACAAGTAATTATCCACATGAATTAGGTAATGAAAATAATTATAATAACTCTTGGTATAAAGGAGAATTAACTCTAGATAATATACCAAATGGAGACTATGATTTATATTTCAAGACTACTAAAGGAAATTACTATTCAAGAGTAATACTTGATAATATCTATTCAAGACCAATAGATAGACGTGGAGAAGATAGTAAACATGGTTATAACTTTAAAGTAGAACTAAAATTAAAAACAAGACCAGTAACACTACAAGTAAGAAATGAATTATATACAACATCAACAGCTCCTACTTTTAGAAACATGGTAAATGACTATGATGAAATTAATTTTACTAATACAAATAAATTACATTTAATTGGTACAAGTTATAACTATGGAGGAACTTATTCTAATGCTCTATCTATAACAAGAAAACTAATAGTAGAAAATACAACAACTTATCAACAATACTATTATGATTTAAATGCTACTAATCAAGGATTATATGAAGTACAATTAGATGATAATAAAGATAAAAGTTTTGCTTGGTTTGATAAAGATGTAGATATAACTAATTTACCTGTTGGAACATACTCGATATTTATCTATACTAAGACTTCAGATGTAGCAGATTATGGTGAATTATCTGATTACTTTGGAATACTACCAAATACTACAAAAACAATAAATAATAAAAAGTATACAGTAAAAACCAATAAATCTAAAAACAATAGAATAGAAATAATAGTAGAATAAAAAGAGCTA
>CACXFY010000028.1 GCA_902767005.1 uncultured Erysipelotrichaceae bacterium | reverse complement strand
CATCAATAGAATCAGCTTCTAAAACAGTAAATAAACGAGATTTAGTAATGAATTCTTCATCAGAAGTAAGAACTGCAGAGCCAATAAATATTTATGGACCAGGTGGAAGACCATCAGTTAGTTCTGAAATACAAGAATTGGATCTTAGTACTGAAGCAGAAGAACAACAAGCAATAATTCGACCTAACCAATATGGGCCAGGTGGAAAACCACCAGTTAATATACAACCTAATCCTTTAAACAGCACATCAGAAGCAAATCTAAATCCAGTTGAACAAGTATTACAAGATTTAGAAACAAAAGAAGTGATAAGTTCAGTTCCAGATACTCAAGGATTATGCGATACAATAATTACATATGAAGATGGAACAAAAAGAATGGTAGGACTAAATCAGAACTATTGGCCTAATGGAAAAGAGCAAATTATTATACCTATAACTCCAGATGGAAGTCAGTCTAAATCTATAGTAACATTTGAAGGAAGAGAAGACGGCTTAACTGCCCAAGAATTTCAAAATGATCTTATTATTGAAGAAGATCCAATAATGGGCAAAGTAACAAACTCAAAAACACACGATTATGTAAATTATTATGAAGGAAGAGAAGATAAATTAGTAAAAGAAACAATATATCCAATGAATGTAGAGTATACCAAAAAATCAGAGTTTGAAGGAAGAGAAGATGGAATAAAAGCTATAGAAGAATATCCTAATAAAATAATTACATATTATATAGATGGAAGAGCAATAGAAAGAAGTATATAAAAATATACTTTTTTTTGTTATAAATACAAACTTCTTTTATTAGACAATAATATAGATTTATTATATAATAAAATTGGTACTTTATAGGAGGTCTAATATGAGCATAATTTCTGAGAGAAAAAAAATAATGCACGCTATTAGAAAAGCTAAAACCATATTTTTAATGGGCCATAGAGACTTAGATTTAGACGCAATTGGTAGCTGCATTGGTATGTATACTTTATTAAGTCAAAAAAGAAAAAAATGCTACATCATAATTGATGATAAAACACATGAATTAGGAGTAGAAAAAGTACTAAGAGAATTAGAAGGATGTATAGAAATACTTAAAACTGAAGATTTAGAAAAGAATCTAAATCCAAATCCTAATAAAAACTTATTAATAATCTTAGATACTAATAAACAAGACTTAGTACAAAGTAAAGAAGCTTTAAAATTAATAAAAAATAAAGTAATAATAGATCACCATGAACTAGGGAAAACAACTATTAAAGACGCTATTATAGTCGATGATGTAGAAGCAAGTTCTGCCTGTGAAATGGTTACTCAATTAGTAGAATTCTATGATATTGAATTAGAATCATATTATGCCACAATACTTTTAGCTGGTATAGTACTAGATACTAATAACTTTACTCTAAAGACAAAACCAGAATCATTCTATACTGCTTATTATTTAAGTAGTTTAGGAGGAAGTGCCAAAAAAGTACAATATTTATTAAAACAAGATATAAATGAATATACTGAAAGGCAAAAATTATTAGTTGGTATTGAAACAATTAATAATAGAATAGCTTTTACAAAAGCTTCTCCATATACAGTATATAGAAGAGAAGACTTAGCAAAAGTAGCTGATACATTATTATTCTTCAATAATATAGAAGCCTCATTCGTAATAGGAAAAATAGGCAAAGAAACAATTGGCTTAAGTGCTAGAAGTTTAGGAAACTTTGATATTGGAGAAGTATTAACAAAACTTGGTGGAGGAGGAGACACCTACAATGGAGCAGCAACATTTGAAAATACAACCATAAGTAAAGTAGAGCAACAATTAAAAGAAATTCTTAAGAAAGAAGGAGAGTAATATGGAAGTAATTTTTATCAAAGATTTAAAAAATCAAGGTAAAAAAGGGGAAATTAAAACAGTAAAAGATGGATATGCACAAAACTTCTTAATAAAGAATGGATATGCTGTAATAAAAACAAAAGAAAATCTAACAAAGTTACAACATGAAAAAGAAAAGAAAAAAGAACAAGAAGAGAATAAAAAACAAGAAGCCGAAAAACAAAAGAAAGACTTAGATAAATTAGTATTAGAATTCCAAGTAAAAACTGGAGAAGGAGACAAAGTATTTGGAAGTATAAGTGTTAAACAAATAAAAGATAGTTTAGCTGAAAAAGGATATAAAGTAGAAAAAAGTGCTATTAAACTAAATAATTCAATATCTGCCTTAGGATTCCATAATGTTGATATAGAATTGTATCCAAGTATTACTTCTACTATAAAAGTACACGTAATAAAACAATAAAGCGAGGTGATAGTATGCCACAAAGAGCTATGCCTAATAATTTAGAAGCAGAAGAATCTGTATTAGGGGCTTGTTTCTTATCAAAATATGCTCTTCAAAAAGCAAGTGAAAATTTAACACAAGAATCTTTTTATAGTGATAAAAATGGTAAGATTTTTGCGGCTATGACTTCACTAGCAGATGAAGCAACACCAATTGATATAACAACAGTAACAAGTTATTTAAAAAAGAAAAATGAACTAAACGAAGTAGGCGGAGTAGAATATTTAACAGAAGTATTAAACTTCGTTCCAACTGCAAGTAATATAGATTATTACATCCAAGGAGTACAAGAATCAGCTATACTAAGAAATTTAATAGAAACTGCCCAAGAAATTGCTAGTTCTGGTTATTCTACAGATGAATCAGTAAATGAAATATTAGATAATTCTGAAAAGAAAATATTAAATATTGTTAAAAATAGAAAAGCAAGTGAATTTAGAAGTATAAAAGATGTTTTATCAAAAACACAACAAGATCTAGAAAGATTATCAGAAAATAAAGGTGAAATAACAGGTCTTGCAACAGGATGGTATGACTTCGATCGTTTGACAACAGGACTACATCCAAATGAATTGATAATTATCGCCGCTAGACCAGCAATGGGAAAAACAGCTTTTGCTTTAAATCTTGCTACTCATGTAGCTATGACACAAGAAAAATCAGTAGCTGTATTCAATATGGAAATGAGTGCCGAACAATTAGCGATGCGTATATTATCAGCTTTAGGCCAATTAGAAGGTTTTAAATTAAGAACTGGTAATTTAATGAATAATGATTGGAAAAGAATAAATGAAGCTGTATCACAATTATCTAATACTAATTTAGTAATTGATGATACACCAGGAATAACAATAGGAGAAATTAGAGCTAAATGTCGTAGATTAGCTAGTTCAGAAAAAGGATTAAGCCTAATAGTGATAGACTATCTACAACTAATATCTGGTGGAAGAAACTATGGAGCTAATAGACAACAAGAAGTATCAGACATATCACGTAGCTTAAAAACTCTAGCTATGGAATTAAATGTTCCTGTAATAGCTTTATCGCAATTATCACGTAGTGTAGAATCCCGTGAAGATAAAAGACCATTAATGAGTGATTTACGTGAATCAGGATCAATTGAACAAGATGCTGATATAGTAGCTTTCTTATATAGAGATGATTACTATAATAAAGAAGCTAGATCAGAAGACAATAATAGTATAAGTGAATTAATAATAGGAAAACATCGTAATGGACCAACCGCAACAATAGAATTGTTATTTAAAAAGAATACCTCTACATTCTTAAATTTAAGAAGAGATAGAGAACAAAAGGAGGAATAACTAGTGTATAAAAAACTTAGATTATTACTAATCTTAGTCTTAATTCCTACAATTTTTATAACACAATCTGGATTTAGTACTATATCTAAAAATCCAAAACAAGTATATCGTGTTTATTTAAAAGGAAAATCACTAGGACTTATAGAATCAAAGAAAGATTTAGAAAAATATATTGATAATCAGCAAGAAGCTATCAAAAGAAAATATAAAGTAGATAAAGTATATGCTCCAGCTGATTTAAGTATCGTTAAAGAAAAAACATATAATACCAATATTCAAACTACTAAAGAAATCTATGAGAAAATAAAAGACATTTCTCCATTTACTATTAGTGGTTATGTTGTAAAAATAAAAGGAATTGATTCTAAAGATGTAAATGGGAAGAAGATAAGAGGAAAAACACAAACTCTTTATATTCTAGAAAAACCTATATTTAGAAAAGCAGTAGAAACTACTGTAAAATCATTTGTATCATCAGATGACTATAATAAATTTGCTGAAGATAAGCAAATACCAATAGAAGATACTGGAAAATTAATTGAAAATATCTATATAAAGAATAAAATTACTATTAAAAAACAAAATATTCCAGTAAATAAGAAAATATATCAAACAGAAAAAGAATTAACTAGTTACTTAATGTTTGGACCAGATGCTAAAGAGTCTAAATATATAGTAAAAGCAGGAGATTCTATATCAGATATAGCTTTCAATAACAAATTATCTGTAGATGAATTTTTAATTGCTAATCCAACTTTAAACGACGAAAACAGCTTATTATCATCTGGACAAGAAGTATCAATTATTAGTATTCATCCACAATTTAGTGTTGTTGAAGAAGATCACGTTGTATTTAAAGAACAAAAGAATTATCCAAGTGAAACTAAATATGACAATAATAAAGATATTGGATATACTCAAGTAACTCAAAAAGGAGTAAAAGGGGAGAATAAAGTAACTCAAAAGATTCAAAAAATAAACGGAGAAACAACAAATGTTGTTACCGTTTCAACTGAAGTAATAAAAGAACCAATAAAAGAAATAATTACAAAAGGTGGAAGACAATCTGCATACTATGGTGGTGGTTATGGAACTGTTGTACCTACAAAAGGACAATGGGGATGGCCAGCAACATGTTCTTCAGTCTCAAGTCCATTTGGTTGGCGTTGGGGAGTATTACATGATGGTACAGATATAGCAGGTTGTGGATATGGATCTAATATATTTGCTGCTCAATCAGGAACAGTAGTACAATCAGGATCTAAATATGATAATGGACAATTTATTACTATAGACCATCACAACGGTTATTATTCAATGTACGCTCATCTATGTGTAGGTTGTCGTTATGTAAGTGTTGGTCAACATGTTGAAAAAGGACAAGTAATCGGCGGAATGGGACAAACCGGAGCAGCAACAGGAGTACACTTACACTTTGCTATATGGCAAGGATATCCATATCGAGGAGGTAGAGCACTAAATGCCATGTCCTTTTACTAAAATTAAAGCTAAAGTAATAGCTTCAGGTTCTAAAGGAAATTGTGCAATAGTGTTATGTAATGAAACTAAAATAATAATAGATATGGGAATTTCCTACTTAACTTTAAAGAAAAGTTTAGAAGAAAATTCCCTTTCTTTTACGGATTTTTCAGGAGTATTAATAACACATAATCATAATGACCATATAAAAGGCCTAAAAACACTAGTAAATAAGACTAAACTATACTTTTATATACCAGAAGCTATGTATGATGGATTACAAGATATAATACCTTATTATAGGTGTATATTTGTCGATGATCTATTTAATATAAATGATGTAGATATAGAGTTAATACATACATCACACGATGCTCCATATTCCGTTGGATTCATAATAAAATATGAAGATAAAAGTCTAGTATATGTAACAGATACAGGCTATATAAATAGAAAATACTTAAATAAAATGATTAATCATAATATATATATAATAGAAAGTAATCATGATGAAATAATGTTAATGGATGGTCCTTATCCAAGATTCTTAAAAGAAAGAGTAATATCTGATCAAGGACACTTATCTAATACAACTACTGCTAAATACTTAAAAAAGATCGTAGGAGAAAAAACTAAATATATAGTTTTAGCTCATTTAAGTGAAAAAAATAATACTGAAGAAAAAGCTCTAGAAGCCATAAAAGACCAAGAATTAAATAAAAATATCGAAGTATTAATTGCTAGACAATATGAAGAAACTAAAATGATTGAGGTGTAATATGATAAAAATAATTACAGTTGGATCTATAAAAGAAAAGTATCTAAAAGATGCTATCGAAGAATATAAAAAAAGACTATCTAAATATACAAATTTAGAAATAATAGAAATAAAAGATGAAGGAAAAGTAGAAGAAGAAAAAGCTAAAGAACTAGAAGGAGAAAAAATACTAAATAAAATAAATGATAAAGATTATATAATCACTCTAGAAATTCAAGGAAAAGAACTAAGTTCTACAGAATTAGCTAGTAAAATTAATAATGTTTTAATAGAAAATAGTAATATTACTTTCATAATCGGAGGAAGTTATGGATTAAGTAATAAAGTAATAGAAAGATCTAATTATCATTTATCTTTCTCTAAAATGACTTTTCCACATCAATTATTTAGAGTACTTCTTTTAGAACAAATATATCGTTCATTTAAAATAATAAATAATGAAAGTTATCATAAATAGGTGATTAATATGATAGGTAATAGTTGGGATAAATTATTAGAAGAAGAATATAAAAAAGAATATTTTATAAATCTAATGAATTTTATAAAAGAAGAGTATAAAGAAAAAACAATATATCCAAAACCAAATGAAGTATTTAATGCTTTTATATATACAGATTACGATAATGTAAAAGTTGTCATATTAGGCCAAGATCCATATCATGGACCAAAACAAGCTGAAGGATTATCCTTTTCTGTAAGTAATGAAGTACTAAAACCACCATCACTAAAAAATATCTTTAAAGAGCTTGAAAGTGATTTAAAAATACCATTTCCAGAAGTTAACTCATTAAAAAAATGGTCAAAAGAAGGAGTTTTATTACTAAATGCAGTACTTACAGTAGAAGAACATAAACCAACTTCTCATAAAGATAAAGGTTGGGAAATATTTACAGATGACGTAATTAAACTTTTAAACAAGAAAGATACACCAATAGTATTTATACTATGGGGTAGTTACGCAAGAGCCAAGAAAAAGTTAATAACAAATCCAATTCATTTAGTAATAGAGTCTGCTCATCCATCACCATTTTCAGCATATAATGGTTTCTTTGGTAGTAAGCCCTTCTCTAAAACAAATGAATTTTTAAAAAAGAATAATATAAAAGAAATAGATTGGAGAGTCGAATAATGAAAAAGTTTTTAGAAAAATTTAGTGATTACTATATCATATTTTGTGTATACGCTCTAATAGGTTGGCTATATGAAGTATTATGGATGAGATTTGTCGTAGCGCCACATGAATGGATAAATAGAGGTGTTTTATTTGGTCCATTCCTACCTATATATGGTTTTGGATTATTAATATTATTAATCTGTTTAGGAAAGTTTATGAAAAAGAAACATCCAGCAAGTAATCCAATATATACTAGTATCTCCTTATTTGTAATAATTACCTTTATTTATACTACAATAATAGAGTATACAACTACTCCAAAAATATTAAATCCAATAGATTATTTAAAGGATTATGGATTAGTATTAATATTAATAAATGTAGTAATAATAACACTAGTAAATATATTTATTAAGAAAACTAAATCTAAAAAGATTAAAAATTTTAATACAACAATCTTCTTAGTATTCTTACTAATATGGATAATAACTACTGTAATAGAATATGTATCACATTTTGCTATTGATAAAATGAGTCATAAATTATTATGGGATTATACAAAAGACTTCCTAAATATCAATGCTCGAGTAAACTGGGATGCTTCAAGAAATTTTGCCATAGGTGGAACTTTCTTACTATATACAATCCAACCATTAATTAATAAGTTACTAGTAAAATTAAAAGCTAATCAAAAATTATTAATAACTATAGTAATAGGAATACCTATGTTACTAGACTTTATTATTAACGTTGTGCTAAAATAATTAAACAAATTACTTGGAGGAAATAACTATGAAATACTTAAAAAAACTACTTGAAAACAAAAAATTATTATTCTTATTAGTATTTTTATATGGTAGTGTTATAACAATATTTTTATATTATCCATCTTATGTTTTAGATGGCTATTGTCAATTAGCAAAATCATATTCTGCTTATGCTGAAAACTTCTTTATAGCAGGAAGATTTTTAACAGCTTTTATTTGGATATTCTTTGATATTATTAAGATACCACATGATGTATTATCAGTATTAACACAGATATTATCGATAACCTTTTTATCGTTATCAGTAGTAAAAATATATACTACTGTAAAACCAAAAATAGCTGATAACGTATTATATAAATTAACTTTATTATTAGGATCTACCTTAATAATATTTAATCCGTTCACTGAAGGTATATTAATATTTGAAGAAGCATTTTGTATGTCTCTATCAGTATATATATCAATATTAGCGGCAATAAAAATTGGTACTGAAATAAATAAAAGAAACTTTATTGTATCTTTAATAATGATGATATGTGCAAACTTCTTATATCAAGGAAGTATCTGCTACTTTATACCAATTGTAATATTAGTAAATATTTTAAATAATCAAAAACTATCAATACTTGATTATATAAAAGAGAATTATAAAAAGATTATTATATATGCCTTAGTCTTTGGAATAAGTTGTATTATAGAATTTATTTCACTACAATTATATGTAAATTTGACTGGAGCACTTCATAATAAAGTAGGAAATATTGATTTTATAAAGAATCTATTTATTATTAGAGATCATATAAGACTTACTAACGAAAGAATGCAAAGTGTTATACATGCTCAAATATTTAGATACTCTTATACAGTTTTAGCTTTATTAATATTATCTAGAATATTAGTAACGTTTAAAAAAGATTATAAATATATCTTCTATATAGGTTTAGTAGCATCACTAACAGTATTAGCACCATTCGTACCAAACCTAGTAATGAAGACTGATTTAAATTATACTAGTTCAAGATTACTATTATCTTTTGGAGCACTAATAGGATTCTTAATAGTAGGTTCAACACTATTACATGAAAAAAGAGAAAAGAAAATAAATAACTATTATTTATTATTAGTATTAATAATAGGTTCATATTTCTTTGTAAAATGTAGTTGTTCTCTTTTCTATAATACATATAAAGATTTTAAGAGATATAAATCTGATATAGAGTATTTAGAAATATATAAAGATAAAGTTAAAAACTATGAAAAAGATAATAATATCAAAGTAAAAACAATATATTATGATATAAAGCACTTAGATAGACCTAATTATCCAGGTGTCTTCTATAACTTTAATAATGTAAGAGTAAGTGCATGTACTTGGGGATTAGAATGTGCCTTACAAGCTTATATTGATAAAGACTTAAAAGTAAAAGAAATGAAAGACAAAAAAGCAAATGTTATGTTAGAACAAAAAACAGATATATCATATGAAAAAGATAAAATCTATATTATTTTTAGATAAAAAAAAGAGAGAGTAATCTCTCTTTAATTTTGTGCTTGAACAGCTGTAATAGCAACAACACCAACTATATCATCAACACTACATCCTCGACTTAAGTCATTAATTGGATTAGCAATACCTTGAGTAATTGGTCCATAAGCTTCAGCCTTAGCAAGTCTTTGTACTAATTTATATCCATTATTACCAGCATCTAAATCTGGAAATATTAATACATTAGCATGTCCAGCAACTTTAGAATCAGGAGCTTTCATCTTTGCAATCTCCATATCAATAGCTGCATCTGTTTGTAATTCACCATCTATTAAATATTCTGGATATTTTTCATTAGCTATCTTAACTGCTTCTACTACTTTATCAACATCCTCATGTTTAGCACTACCCTTAGTAGAATGAGATAACATTGCTACCACAGGATCAACTTCAACTAAATCTTTAAAACTCTTAGCACTACTAGCCGCAATAGCAGCTAATTCTTCACTATTAGGTTGTTGTACCAAACCACTATCTGCAAATATAAAAGTACCATTAGCTCCATATTCACAATTAGGAACAACCATTAAGAAGAAAGCAGAAACTAAAGGAACATCTTTATTAGCTTTAATAATTTGAAGAGCCGGTCTTAACGTATTAGCAGAAGAATGACATGCACCTGATACAACACCATCAGCAAGCCCCATCTTAACTAGCATACAAGCATAATACATATAATCATTCAACATTAAATTTTCAGCTTCTTCTCTAGTCATACCTTTTTCTCTTCTAAGTTCAACTAATTGATCTATTAATGGAGTAGTCATATCATTAGTCTTAGGATTAATAATAATAGCACTACTTAAATCAAGTCCTTTACTAGATTCAGCCATATCTTCTTCAGT
>CACXFY010000027.1 GCA_902767005.1 uncultured Erysipelotrichaceae bacterium | reverse complement strand
TCATAACCATGTAAGTCTAGATGTGGTAAATTATGATATAAATCAAGCATTTTCTTCTCTTTTATCTCTCTCTAGAACATCATTTAATTCTGCCATACTATAACGACTTCCTAGTTTTTCTACTGATAATGCTCCTGTTATATTAGCTAAACGTAAAACTCTATCTAATGGATAACCATTTGCTAAAAAGTAGGCAAATGCTCCATGGAAAATGTCTCCTGCTCCAGTAGAATCAACTGGATTAATTTTAATACTTGGTATTATTTTATATTCTCCATCTAATTCTACAAAACAACCACGTGATTCTAAAGTAATAATTATTTTATTTGTATAACTTTCTTTCATTTTTTCATATATTCTTATGATTGATTCAATATCATCATAATCCATTTTCATATTAGTATAATCTTCAGCATAGTCATGAGAACATACTAAATAATCAACTAAATATGATAGCTCAACAGTTCCTTCTCGCAAGTTACCAGCATCTAATATACTTACAGCATTTTCATTATTTTCTATGACTTTTTTAGCTGTTGCCGCTTCATCCCCATCTAAGACTATATAATCAAACTTATCATTTATTTCTAATGTTAAGGGATGCTCTTTTCTACCTGCTATAGATGTTAAGATTGTTCTTGAACCATTTTGAGTATTAGCAATTATATAACTACTATCAGTACCCACTTCATTATTTATTTCTAAATACTTAGTATTAGCTCCAATTCTTTCAAATTCTTCTTTAGTTGCTAGTCCTTGATAATCATTACCAACTACACCTGCAACGTATACTTCTTCTCCCCATTTACTTAGAAGATAACCAGCATTTGATGCCGGTCCACCACCACATTCTATTTTATTATTGATATGATATTTTTCATTTTCTTCTGGAAACCCATCTACTGGAATTGTTGTATCATATGTTACATGTCCTAAACACAATATTTTCATACTATCACCTATTATAATTATATCAAATATTATGGAAATAGCTATTAAATTAAATAGACATTTACACTATTTATGTATTTTTATTATTATTCTCATTATTATATGTTATAATTAATACATAATGAGGATGATAATATGAGTGGTGAAAAATTTGATGTATCAGACTATGGTATTTTTAATACTGCTATAGGTACTACTTCTAAATATAGCGAAGCTATTAAAGCTATTCAAGATGCTATGTCTAATTCTAAAACTCAATTAAGTAATGAATCAATATTTATGGGACCTATTTGTGAGTCATGTGTAACTGGTTTCGATACTGTAAATGTTCAATTAGATTCAGTTGTATCTAACTTTGGTACTATTGCTTCTCATTTGAATGAGGTTGCTACAGCCTATAAATCAGGCGATACTAAAGCAATGGATAAAATACTTGGTACTACTGATTATTCTTCAACTGATAAGAAAAGTATTGATACATCTAGTTTAATGGCTGGTTCAAATGTTTCTAATGCTTATAATAAATATGGTAGTGAGATAGAAAATGCTGACTATGCTACTGTTAATAGTAATTTATTTACAACTACTACTACAGAAATGATAAATGGTCAACCTGTACAAGTAACTCATGTTGTTATAAATGATGGTAATCAAATAAATGGTGCTCCTGCTAATGGTAGTTATGCTAATGGACTCGAAAAGTCTTCTTCGGCTGCTAATAGACTTAATTCAGCTGTTTTAATTAATGGTAGTCATTTTGATTATGATAATGGTGCTGAAGATTTACGTGGAAACAATCATATTGTTATTGTAGATGGAAAAATTAAGAAAGATGGAGTATCTGGTGGTCAAGAATTATTACTTGATAAAAATGGTAATATATTTAATGTAAAAGGAAAGTCTGCTCAAGAGTTAGTTGATAATGGTGTTAAATATTCATTCTCTTGTCATAGTACACAAGTAATAGAAAATGGAGATATTTCTCCAAGTTATCGTGAAGATAATTATTATAAAAGAAATGTTATTGGGCAAGCTGGACCTGGTGAATATTATATTATTACAGATACCACATATAATAATAAATTAAGTGATACTGCTCAATATTTAAAAAATAAAGGTTGTACTAATGCTTACAGTCTAGATCAAGGTGGAAGTGTCTCCTTAGTAAGAAATAAATCTCTTATTAATAACCCATCAGATGATGATGGAGAAAGAGCTGTAGGAGACTTCTTATATTTCGTATAAAAAAGACTAATTAAATTAGTCTTTTATTATTTCATCTAAATATTTATCTAATTTCTCATAAAAAGCATCTTCATCAAGTTCAATAAAACTTAAGAAATCGCTATCATATTTTTGTATCCATTTTTTAAATGTTTCTTTTTCTGAATCAGTGAACGTCTTATAAATACGTTTTAGATAGCGATACTTTTCTCTTTTAAATCTAGCTAATCTATATTTAGAATAATTTAATTTATAAACTAGATCGATTAAATCATTCATATTTTTTAAATATATTTCTAAACGATCAAATTCTTTACTATTATTGTTAGTTATTGATTCTTTATTATATGTATAGTAATAAGTACATATATATAGTAATGATGTTCTAGCACCACTTAAGACAACATGATTATTAAAGAAATTATCTTCATGATATCTAGTATTATTAAATTTTATATTATTATCTAAAAGATATTTTCTGCGATAAATTTTACCATGTATATTACCATTTAAGATTAAATAGCTTTCTCTTTTTTCATCATATTCTATTGAATTAACATGATCGTAGCCACTTTCTATTTCATTGTATAATACTTCTAATGTATTATAATTAAATAATATATCATCACTATCTATAAACATTATATAATCGGAATTAGTATTATCTATACCTATTTGTCTAGCAATACCTGGTCCACTATTCTCTTCTAGTCTTATTTCACTAATATCAATATATTTACTATATTTTTTAACTATATCATTATAGTTATGATCAGAGCAGTCATCTACTAATAATACTTTTACTTTTGATTTAATACTTTGAATAATTATACTATTCAAAGTCATAGGTAATGAATTATGAGCATTAAAACAAGGAATTATTATATCAATCATAATTTATCACCATCTCTATAAATTCATCAAAAGTAATTACTTTTTCATATTGTTTCTTTTCTTGTTTTAAGTCATCTTCTTTAAATTTAATATAACTCTGAAATATTCCATCATCTATCTTTTCATTATTTATATAATAATCTATTATTGGTTTACAATACTTAATAATATCTTTAGCATCTTTTTCATTAATATTGTATAAGTAATCATAATACATAGATATTAATACAGAGGTTACTAGTCTTGGTATTCTCTTTTTATTTGCGCCACGTTTAAGACTTTCATCAATAGCCCATTTCATATTATATATAAATCCTTCTAGGCCATGGATTTTATAACTTCTATTATTTGATCTAGTAATAGAGTTGCTATTTTCTTTATAAACATATGTTACTTCATCTAAATATACATAATCCGGTTCTAATAATAGTATTAGTCTATTAAAACCATTATCTTCATTAGCTCTAGTATCATTAAAATTAATATTATTCTTTTCTAGGAACTCTCTTCTATATATTTTACCATGTAACCAAACTAAATTATGTTCTTTTACTACACTTACTCCATCTCTTTCTAAGATAAAGTTTGAGATACAAAGATCATGTCCTAGTCCATTATAATAAAGTTTTTTTATTGCGAAACAATCATATAATGAATCATCACTATCTATAAACATTATATATTTAGAATTACTATTCTTTATACCTTCTCTTCTAGCAGCTCCTGGTCCTTGATTAGTCTTAAGTTTAATCTCCTCTATAGGAAAAAATTTAGAGAAGAATTCTATTTCCTCTTGATAATCATAATCTGATTTATCATTTACTAAATAAACTTTAAAGCCAGATACTCCTCTTTGTATTGAAATAGAACTTAAAGTATAAAACAGTGTTTCTTTAGCATTATAACATGGAATAATTATATCTAAATCTGTATTCATAATATCACCTATTCTTACCATATATATGGTATTAATCTATATTTTACTTTCTTTTTATACTCTTTATATTCTTTTAATTCTTTTTCTAATACTTTTTCTTCATTATTTATTCTTATAATAATTATAATTGGATAAATTAATGATATAAAAAATGATATTATAGAATTCAATACTAGTGGTATCATTAAGAATAGTATTATTGTTACTAAGTACATTGGATGTCTTACTATACTATATAGTCCTGTATCAATTAATTTTTGATTTTTTTCTACTTTAATAGTTCTCAATAAATATGAGTTTTCTCTTAATACTTCTCCATATAGTATATAAGATATTATAAATAATATAGAGCTAATTATAACGACAATATTAGGTAATTCTATCCATTTAAATCTAAAGTTTAAGCCTGCTACTACAAAACTTGATATAAACATTAAACCACTTAATAATAAGACTAGTCTTTGTTCTTGTTCTTTTTCTTTGACATCTAGTCTTCTTCTTAATAAGTTTGGATCTTTAAACATTAGAATAATACCTACTATAAACATTGGAATAAATAATAATCCAATAAATAACCACGCATTCCAATATTCTAGTGTTTGAGCTGGAATGAATAAAAGTAAGCTTACGATTATTAATCCTAATAAATATTTAATTATTGCTTCAAAAAATAACTTGATAGTCATATTTTCACCATCCATCATAATTTTATTATAACATAAAAAGAACAGATTTAAATCTGTTCTTATTTATTCTATATTTACACCTTTATTTAAGATCTTTTTACAAGATATATTCATAATGGTAATTAATAGTAGATATATAATGATTGCTAAAACGACTAGGACTTTAAAGCCTTCAGAATTAATTACTGCTGTGTTTTCAAAAAGAGCCATTATGTTTCCATTAAATAATCCTACAATAAATACTAAGGCAAGAACAATAGATTGAGCTATTAAATATGCTAAGAAGCCAAATAATATAGAATAGCCTATTTTACCATTGTTTCTTCTATAACCTAGTATTATACCTAGGAAACCACATTGAATGGCATTAAATATCTCTAAGAATACTATTGTTAACATACTAATTACAAATAAGATAGTATTGAACTCTAGACCAGTTGTAATAGCATTTATGTATTCTTTTAACATTAACCATCTATCATGTGTATAGTAAGTAATTAATAAAGTAATAATGACAACAATGAAACTAAAGATAAAGAATAGTAAAGCTTGAATAAACTTAGAGTCATAAATATTATTTTTAGATACTGGAAGTGTGTGTGTTAGATAAGCTTCATCTTTATATAGAGAATCTCTAAATCTAACCCAACTTCGCATCATTACATTAATAATAATACTAGCAACCATTGAGAACATACAACCTACAGCTATTTGACCTATTAATTTAATCATAAAGCTTTGTTCTAATCCAAATAGTATCCTAGTTAATACTGCAAAGAATAGCGCTAATATGTAGAAAACACTCATGTTTTTTAGCATATATTTTAAATCATATTTTAATAATTTACTTAACATTTGAACATCCTCCTAAATATCTCATCTATAGATGCTTTTTCTTTTTTTCTTAACTTATCAGCATCTTCTTGAAGTATTATTTTACCTTTATCAATAAATATTACTTCATCTAATATTCTTTCTATGTCAGATATCAAATGTGTTGAAATAATAACACTGGCATTTTCATTAAAATTAGATAGTATTGTGTCTAAAATATAATCACGTGTTGCTGGATCTACTCCTCCTAACGGTTCATCTAATATGTAAAGATCTGCTTTTCTAGACATTACTAATACTAATTG
>CACXFY010000026.1 GCA_902767005.1 uncultured Erysipelotrichaceae bacterium | reverse complement strand
TGCTAAATAATCTAATACAGTTAATATATTATCAATTCTAGTTTGCTTATTAACTTTTTGACCAACAGCTCTTTTAGTAATAGTCTTGCATAAATCCAAGAAAGTTCTTTGAGTAGCACTAACATCAAATATATTAACTCTATCAACTTTTCTTACTTCTTCAACAGAAATTGGTTCAAATTCAAATTCCCATAAGTCAACAGATTTACCTAATCTTAATATTTCGTTTATTTCATACTTTTCTTCATTACTTAAATTATCAAGCAAACTACTATTAGTTAAATATTTACTATATTTCTTTTGTATTTTACGAAGTGTAATAGCTTTCTTTTTCTCTTTTGGATTCTCACTATTAGTTTGTGGAATAAAACCATATTTATTTATCCAGAATACAATATCTCTAAGTTTTTCTAAATCTGAAATAGTATTAGTTTTATTAACTAATCTCTCTAAATCCATATTAGAATAATTATTAAACTTATCAAATATTACTGGAAGATCTTTATCTTCTAACTCAACACTTGGATCAAGAGCAAATATAGTTCTACCTAAATGTTGAAGTAAAAGAATCAATTGCTTACTATCTATTTTTCTATAATTAAAACTTCCATTTATTCCTTCTAAATGAACCCCTTCATTTAACATATCTATCGCAACTAGTATTTTCATATGATTTGAATCATTAGTTTCAAATTCTCTAATTGCTTTTGCATTCTCTTTATTGCCTTTTCCACTAAAGATATATTCAATTATAGGATCATCATCTACTAATCCTAAATCTCGCTTAAACTTTTCTATTTCTAAAGAAATATACTCTTCAGTATCTTGAGTTTCTTCATTTTCACTTCTTCTATTTCTTGGAATAAATAGTATATATCTACCCTCAGTATTTGAAATATTATCTCTAATTATTTCATTTACTCCACGTAATTCTGCATCTCTAATTAATCCTTGTATTTCAGCAAGTCTATCATTCATGTATTCTTTAATATGTTGATTCTTTTCTCTACTAATTATTTTCAATACATTTTTATATTGTGGAGTATCAGCCATATTATAATCAAAAGAAACTATAGAAGGACATACAACATAACCTTCTTGTATAGCATCAATAATATTAATATCACAAGCTAAATATCTCTTTTCAGTTAACTCTTGTGGAGTATAATCATCTAATAATACAGCCATAGCACGCATCATATCAGCAGCTTCATAATCGACATTACCATTTGAATCAACAACATTATCTCTTATGGGAGTTGCGGTAATACCCAATACCTTAGAATTAGGATTTCTAACTAATAACGATTTAATTGCTGGATTCCAAGTTTCTGCACCAACATGATGCAATTCATCCAAAATAATAAAATCTGCATCATACTTCTTCAACTTTTCTTCATCAGCTCTACTAAGACCTTGATAACAATATAAATCTAGATGTGGAAAACAATCTCTAACTATACTATCAAGTTCTTTATCAGTTAAATTAGTAGATTCTATACCAGCAACATACTTAACAATATGCTTCTTAAATTGTCTTAATATTTCTAATCTTGGTGCAATATAGACGATATTTTCATCTTTTCTTTTAAGCATTTCAGCCATAGCGATAAAGCTTTTACCACCACCAGTTGGTAATATTACACCAGCAAATCTTCTATCAGACGCATATATTTCATCGACACTCTCTTTAATACGCATTTGAAAATCTCTAAGATTAATATAAGAATTACTAATATAATTCATATCATCTTCTACTCCAAAATACCTACTAAGAGTAATTAAATTAGTCTTCTTATTTAACTTATTAATATTCTCTTCAATTAAATCATCTAAATTATCTAACTTACATAATTCATAAAAACTATGTCCCTTATAACTACCTTCTATAAATAAATTAAATATATATCTGCATATATCTTCATGCTTAATATCTCTCTTAAGAAAACTTTCATACAATCTACTAACATTACATTTACTAAGTTCATTAATAAAGAACTCTTTCTCATCAGCACTTAAATTATCTCTATTAGTAGAATCTTTAAATATCTCTTCAAAGTTTAATCCATTAACAATACTAGTAGCATAAAACTTCTCATAATCAACAGCATCTACTTTAGGTAACATATCTACAATAGCATTTCTAAATGCCAAACCATGATTATCTATCATAGAATTAATACTATTAATATCTAAATCTAATATTGTATCAATAAACTTTCTTTGTTCCTCTAAACTATAAAACTTATTATAAGTATTATCTACACCAATATTAACAGATTCACATAATTTATAACCTTTACCATTACCCCTATCAATAAAATCAGCTTTTACTGTAAAAGTCTTATCAATTATTTCATCTGTTAAACTATCATTACCTAATATAGCCGCAATAATAGTAGCATAATCATATACTTCTCTTTTAGCTAAAGCTAAATTATAGCAAAACTCTATAGTCTTTCTAGCTTTAGAATAATCTATATTACCACTAGTAATATTATATAATTCTTTAATACCAATAAGATTATTATCAATATTACAATCTTTGAATAATACTGATATATTACTTGGTAAATTACAATCTACTGTATTTACTCCATTTGTAATAACTATTTTCCCATCTTTTTCTACTACATCATAATTATGATTAACAAGATATAATAAACGTTTTTCTACCTCTTCTAATCCTTTTACATTTTTATCTTTTAATTGTTGCACAATCGCAAATAAAGTAATCATCCTTTTAGATGTCATAGAATAATCACTTTTATTTATATCTTTATAATGAATAGCTTCTCCTGAAGAGAAAGCATTATTTACAGTAGCAAGTAATGAAGAATTATCACTCATATTTGGTAATATACTCTCTTTAATACCAGCTATTTCTAAAATAGTTACTTTCGCAATTAATTTATTATATTCTAATTGTTGTTCCTGATTAAAATATTGTCTATTTTGAAATCTAGACATTATAGAACGTTCATTATCACTTTGTTCACTAAATATCTTCATTATTTCAATAATAGTATCATTATTATTACAATTATCTATATCATTTAGAACCGTTCTAATACTACTATTAATATTACCATTACTAATAGTATCCTCAACACTCTTCGCAATCTCTTGTAACATATAACGACCAGCATAATAGTAATTACCCATATCTTTTTTAGGAATACGTACAATCATATAATCATCATAAAAAATATTTCCATAATCTAAACACACATTAGCATTAGTAGATAAAGAAATACAATTAGTCTCTTTTGAATAACGAATCTTAATATGATCCCATACTTCTTCTAAAGAAATATCACTATCTTTTCCATATTTAGCAGAACCAAATGCTTCTTCATATCTTTCTCTATCTGTCCTTAATCTACCATTAGTAGATTCATTATTAATATCTTCATGATCACCAGGTTCTAAAGCTCTGAAAACATAATAAAACTCATCATCTTCAATTATATTAAAGTTATCAATTGTAAATAAACTATCCTTCATATAATCACTATCCTACTATAGATAATTATATCAAAATAATATCCAAAAAAAAAGACTTACTCATCTAAGTCTTTTACTGTATCTATTTCTATTGAAGAAGGTCTAATAAAATCCTTTGTCTTTATTAATATAGCCTGTTCTTTAGGTACTACCGCAACATAATACCAAGTAACCATATTGTCAGTACCATATTTAGGTACATCTTCATCAATTTCAAACTCTAAGTTACCATTATTAATTTTAACATTAGTTACAGTCCTATCAATACTTCCAGAACTAGCTGGAACTAGCTTTACAAATACCGTATCTTCTTCAAAATGTACAACTGGAGATATAATATATTTTCCAAATACTTTTTCAAAAGCATCTAATTCTTTATTAGAATCAATAATCATTATTTCATTTTTATAATCATCATAATAAGTATGATCTTTATTTGCATAATAATTAATACTATTCTCAGTTTTAATATCACTAATTATTTCTTTTATTTTACTTGTTACTTCGTGATAGTCCTTAGGATATTTCATATACCCACTAGCTGACACTTTTAATCCTTCTTTAGTAACTAAATTAAAGCTAAATGAACTTCCATCTAAAATGTTTTTATCACTTTTATTAAATCCATCCCAACTCTTAACATTATACTCACGTAAGATTTTAACTATTTTATTAACATCACTATCACTAATCTCCTTAACATAATTAGACGGAGCAGAATATCCACTATCAAGTACTTTTACAATGCACTTTTCTTCACACTCAATATTATAAGTAGTAAGAAAATTAGCAAATCCAGAATTACTACTAATAGTTAAAGTCTTAATACTTTCTATTTCTTTTGTGTTTTTTTGTGTAACAATAACAATTACTACAGCCGCAACAGCTACTACAACCATCGCAATTAAAGCTAAAAATCTATATTTCATACTATCACCTATTCTAATTATAACAAATAATAAAAAAAAGAACTACTAGTTCTTATTTTCTTCCACTATATTTATAAATATTTTAAATAAACATTATTTATCGTTTTTATTTTTTCTTTTAATACCATTAATTAAAGTGCCTTTTATACCATTTTCTATTATTCCTTTTGCTACACCTCTTGTATCTAATCCCAATGTTTCATCAACAGTATTTAAAACACTATTAACTTTATTAGATCCTCTAGATAATGAATTAGTTCCTGTTACCTCATTTTTTATTAATGTACATACTTTTTGTGGATTTATTAATCCAGAGAATTTAATTTTTATATTTTTATGAATAGTTTGTATGTTTATTTCCAAGCCTTTTGCTAAGCATTGAACTTCATCATTGTGTATTTTAATATCATTCAAATCTATTATTTCAATTAGTTCTTTTTTATTACCAAATATTCCCTTTTGTTTTTCAAAAATCATTTTCTTACTTGTTAATGTAAGATAATCTTTACAAATATTTCTATTATATCCGACGTCTCCTTCAAATAGTATTACCTCATCATTATCTAGTGTATAGTTCATATATACCTCCGTTTATTAATAAATACATATTTATTATATCACAATATTTATTATTAAATGGCATAAATGCCGTTTATTTGCCGTTTCGGAAGGCAAAACCTTTACTTCATTACTTTCTCAAAAAAAAGCGAAGAGCCTTTAGGCTCTTCTTCAGGGGGTTCGGTTGAATATACTCTCACATAAAATCATGAGAGATATCGGCGTGAATTATATCATCACGCACCTTAATTATAAATGGTATAAAGAAAAAAAGTCAATTGTTCCAAATTAACTTTTTTTCACTTTACATAACTAAATAACACAATATCTTTTAATATTAGAATAATCATTTTTAAAATTTTACTAAAAGCATTATCTTACTTTACAAGATGTTTTACATGATTATCTTGTAAATTACGTTGTCCATTCAAGTATTTAGCGAGTCTATATATACTTCTATCCATATTGATTAACTCACTATTACCAAATATTTTTGTATACATAGCTCTACTTTTTCTATATTTTTTCTTATTTTCATATCTGCTTTTTAAAAATGTTTCAATCTCTTCTAAATACTGATATCTTCCAACTTCAAAAAAGAAATGATAACTTTCTAATTCTAGAGTTGGCAATATTTTTTTTACTTTATCAAATGATAATTCTTGAGTATCTAGTATTTGTCTAACATCTTCTACTAAATCATCAAAAAAGGCACAACCATTTAGATTAGAGTCAAAACCAATACTCTCATAGAAATCTGCTTTTTCTTCACTTACCCTATATTTAAACATATTATCACTCCTTTCATTCCGCAAAAAAAGTATGAGTCATGCTCATACTTAAACAACCCCCATTCACATAACCGTCGGTTATTTTACCATAAATCAAGCAAAAAGTCAAATTATGACTCTTTAGTCATAGAATTAATAAGTCTAATTTTTAGTTCATCATTTTCATTTTCCTTATTTAAAAGATACTCTTTTGAATCTTTTTTAGCTTGTAATAATATTTTATAATCACTTCTAACGTTAGCAATCTTAAATGCCATATCACCACTTTGTTTAGTACCAAATAAGTCTCCATGTCCTCTTAACTTAAAATCTTCTTCAGATATATTAAATCCATCATCTTCTTTTTCCATTATTTTAAGTCTTTCAGTATCACTATCACTAATTAATATACATTGGCTCTTACTAGTACCTCTTCCTACTCTTCCTCTCAATTGGTGAAGTGTAGAAAGTCCAAATCTATCAGCATCAAATATTACCATCGTAGTAGCATTAGGTACATCTACTCCCACTTCAACAACTGTAGTAGATATAAGTATTTGTACTTCATTATTCTTAAACTGCTCCATAATCATATCTTTCGCAGCCGTTGCCATTTTTCCATGTACAATATCAATCTTATATCTATCACCAAAAGCTAATTTCATTTGATCTTTTAATTCATTAACACTTGTTAAATCTCCACTATTTTCACTCTCTTCAATTAATGGCGCAATTACATATACTTGATGTTTTTGTTTCAACTCATCATACATCATCTGTAATGCATCTTTAATCTCAGCTGTACCTTTAACATAAGTGTCTATCTTTTGTCTTCCTTTTGGTCTTTCTTTAATAGTAGATACATCCATATCACCATATATTGTTAAAGCATAAGTTCTTGGTATTGGGGTAGCACTCATATAAAGTACATCTGGTTTAATACCTTTATTTTGTAAATTAGCTCTTTGATGTACTCCAAATCTATGTTGTTCATCAGTAATAACTAAACCTAAGTTATTATATTCAACTTCATCTTGAATAAGTGCATGTGTACCAATTACCATATTAATTGAACCATCGCTAAGTCCTTTATATATAGCTGTTTTGTCTTTTTTAGAAGTAGATCCTGTAAGAAGAGCAACTTTAATCTTAGTCTTTTTTAAGAAATCTATTAAATTATTATAATGTTGTGTCGCAAGAATTTCAGTAGGAGCCATTAAAGCACTTTGATAACCACTTAAGTAGTTCGCAACCATACCTATAAAAGCAACAATAGTCTTACCAGATCCAACATCACCTTGTAATAATCTGTTCATTCTATTAGGTGCTTCTAAATCATGTAATATCTCATCTACTGCAGTTAATTGATCATTAGTAAGTTCAAATGGTATTTTATCCATAAACTTTTTTAATTTATCTCTATCAATTACTCTTTCTAATCCTGTCTTTTCTTTCTTTATTTGTTGTTTTAAATAATTGATTTTAAACATAAATTGAAATAATTCTTCATATTTTAATCTAATAGTAACTTCCTTTAACTTCTCAGGAGTACTAGGATTATGTATTAAATTAAGACTAGTCTTTTTATTAGAAAAGTCATATTTTTCTCTATATTCTTCTGGTATATAATCTGGTATATCTTTACCATACATAAGTAATGCCATATTAATATAAGTAGACATATTCTTATTAGTTAAACCACTAGTACAATGATATACAGGTTCTATTTTCATCTTATTAGTTAATACACCCATTTTTATATCAGAAGCAGTAATTACATTTTTACCTTTATCTAATTTACCTATTACAGTAATACCAGTTCCAACAATTAACTGACTCTTTAAAAAAGCCCTATTAAATATTGATACTCCTACTACTCCAGAAGGTGTAACTAATCTAAAGTTCATTTTATTAAGCCCTGCTTTAAACCGCATCAATATAGGTACACTCTCTACTTTTCCATCAATAACTATCTTTTCTCCATCATCAACTTTTCCAAGTTCATTTCGCTCTAATAATTCGTATCTAAATGGATAATGTGTTACTAAATCTTCAATAGTATTTATACCTATTTTATTAAGTAAAGAAAGAGATTTCGGTCCAATTCCCTTTACATCTTTTAATTCTGCCAACACAACCACTTCCTTCTCGCATATTATAACATAAAAAATAATTTTTTAAAAGCAAAAAATGATAATTATATCTATATATATCAATAAGTTTATTAATTAAAAATTTTTTAATTTTTTTTAACTTTTTTATTGACAAATAAGACCTTTTCGATTAGTATAATAATCACCAATTCGGTATTAGGCGAATTGGTCGCTAGTATCACACTAGCCAACCCCTTTTTATTCTTTTTGGAGAAGGCCCTCAGGGGGTGCCTTCTCTTAGATAGAAAGTAAAAAACATGAGAGGCCGAATCTCATGTTTTTTTATTGTCTTTTTAAATTACCAAATCTTTCAGAAGCCCAATAGTCATGACCAAACTCTCTTCTGATTTCAGCATATTCTTCTGCTTCGCTATCTACCATTTTAATTGTTCTTTTAAAGTTCTTAGTTGTTTGAAAGTATCTACCACCATCATATATAACAATCCTATCATCATATACTTCACCAACTATCGCAACATGTACACCTTGTCCCCATGAACTTCTAACACTTCTATCAACTGGATGATCAAAGATATGAAATATATCTCCTGGTCTTAAATCTCTAAATCTAGTTATCATTTTACGTTGAGGATTTTGACCTCTTTTTAATATCCCACCTTTATATAGAGGCGTTTGAGCAGCCGGTCCACATTCTGTTGCAATTACTAAATCCTTATGCCTTCCAGTTCCTGATATCACTTCATCAAATTCATCATCAAACCAGCTTGTTGCATAAGGAACTCGCATATCACCTGGATAGAAAGCATCATCACTATGACCAGATTGTCCTAATCCAACTCCCCAACCCTGATATTCTCCACCACCATTTAGATAATCAGTTCCATACATATACATCCATCCAAATGTGTATTCAGCTACTTTTTGAAATTCCGTTTCTGTCTCAATATTTAATTTTTTTCCATAATATTCAGAAAAAATTCCACCTAAACTTTTAGCATAATTATCAAAACCACCATATGAATTAATAACACTTCTAAAATTATAATAATTAAAATCTTTTAAATGCTTTTCTACTATTCTCAATGTCTCACAAGAAAACTGTGATTTTACAATATCACTCTTACAACTAAAATCTAATTTTCCATTTCCTTTTTCATAATCTTTTGGATTTTTAATTATATTAGTTTTATCTTTTGCTAAAGAATCATTATAACTAGCATTAGAATCAAACTTACTAGCACTCAAATAACATCTACTAACATCATTGCTTTCCCCTAAAGCATACATAACTATCGT
>CACXFY010000025.1 GCA_902767005.1 uncultured Erysipelotrichaceae bacterium | reverse complement strand
TATTCCTAAAATACTAATCGCAACTAATAATTCTACTAGAGTAAATCCCTTCTTCCTCATACACCATCACCCTATTATGATTATAACATAAAAAACTATTAATGTAATTAATAGTCTTTTTTATTTAACAAATCATCAAAATAATTATTTAATTCATCTTTAACAGTATTAATCATATTATTTACTTTTTCTAAATTCTGTTTATAAATAACATATATTGGAATATCATTTAATCTCTTATTAATTTCATCTAACTCTTTTTTTATTTCTTTATTATAATTACTCTTAATATATTTTTGTTGTAATATTTTAACTTGTCTAACTAAAGCATTTACTTCTTCATTATCACTCATTCTCTTCTTTAAATCTAAACAAGTTTTATATTCATTACTATCTTTAATATAATCTACAACATCATTTAATGCTCTATTCAACTACTTCACCATCCAAACTCCATGTCTTGGCACTAGTAATCTTAACATCAACAATATCTCCAACAGTAATATCTTTCTTACTAGTAAAATTAATTAATTTATTAGTTTCACTATAACCATAATACATATTAGACTTAGTACTAGTACCTTCTACTAATACTTTTAATACACTACCTTCTAGTTTCTTATTATTCTCTAAAAAGTATTTATTAACTACTTCATTAAGTCTATATAATCTCTCTTCTTTTTCTTTAATAGTTGTATTATCTTTTAATTTACAAGCAGGAGTACCTTTTCTTTCACTAAATATAAAAGTAAAAGCATTATCATATTTACAATATTCACATAATGATAAAGTATCATTAAAGTCTTCCTCAGTTTCTCCAGGAAAACCTACTATTATATCAGTACTAATACTTACTCCTTTAACTACTTCTTTAATTTTATCAAATAATTCTAAATAACTCTCTCTACTATATCTTCTACCCATTGTCTTAAGAATCTTAGTAGAACCACTTTGAACTGGTAAATGAACACTAGGCATAATATTATCATATTTACCAATTACTTCTATCATCTTATCAGTAAAATCCCAAGGATGTGAAGTCATAAATCTAATTCTAGGTATATCTTTTTTGGCAATTTCTTCAAGTAAATCTCCTAAAGTATAATCTTCATATAAATCTTTACCATAAGCATTAACATTTTGACCAAGTAAAGTTACTTCTTTATAACCATCTTTTACTAATTCATCAATCTCTTTTAATATATCTTCTTTCTTTCTACTACGTTCACTTCCACGAGTATAAGGTACTATACAATAAGTACAGAATTTATCACAACCATAAATAATATTAACATATGCTTTATAAGAATTAGTTCTAAGTACTGGAATACCTTCTACTAAATCTCCTTCTTTTTCTAATACTTCTATTTGTTGTTTATTTGATTCTACCGCAACATCTAATATTTCTGGTAATCTATCTAAATTATGTGTCCCAAAAACAAAATTAACAAACTTATAGTCTTTCATTATTTCTTCAACAACACTCTCTTCTTGAGCCATACATCCACATAATCCAATAATAAGATCTTTCTTTTCATTTTTTAAATGCTTTAGTCTACCTAACATACCAAAAGCTTTATTATGTGCATTTTCCCTAATACTACAAGTATTTAATATACATAAATCACACTCTAAATAATCATCTACTTTAGTAAATCCTAAATCATTAAGCATTGCTTCTATATTTTCAGAATCATGTTCATTCATCTGACAACCATAAGTTTTTAAGAAATACTTTTTACCAGCATATTTGCCTCTTATACTATCATCTATTTTATAATTAGTTGTTTTATAATCTCTTTTTTCTCGCTTCTTTGCTTCTAAGAAATTAGGTAAATTCATAGTACCACCTCAATCAAGTATTAATTATAACATAAAAATTACTTACTATACAGTAAGTAATTCATTTTCTTTTTCTTTTAGTTTTGCTTCTATTTTCTTATTATAATCATTTACCATTTCTTGAACATCTTTTTCCATACCTTTTTCTTCATCTTCAGGTAATTCTAATTTTTCAAGTTTATCTATTGCTTCTCTTCTAATATTACGTACTGACACTTTAGCATCTTCTGCTAGAGCTTTAACTTGTTTAGCTAATTCTTTTCTTCTCTCTTCAGTTAATTCAGGAATAACAATACGTATTGTTTCACCATCATTATTTGGAGTATATCCTAAATTAGAAGCAAGAATAGCTTTTTCTATTTCAGATAAACAACTTTTATCAAATGGCTTAATAAGCAATTGTCTAGCTTCTGGAACAGAAATAGTAGCTAACTGTTTAAGTGGTGTCATTGATCCATAATACTCAACACTAATACCATCTAAACTAGAAGGATTAGCTCTTCCCGCTCTTACAGTAGCAAATCTTTTTTCCAAAGCTTCTAATGCTTTATCTAATAATTCATCAACTTCTAAAATAATCGTCTCAGTATCCATATAATCTATCTCTCCTTAAACAAATTATAATACAAAGATTAAATTTAAGCAATTGTAATATAGAAAATCATAGCACATACACCAATAAACATAAGAATAAATAATACTAATAATATTTTAGTAAATATATATAGAGCTTTTTCATCTACAGCTTCCATTTTATCAACCACAGCACTACCACTAGTAACTGGATTAATCTTAGTAAATTTATCTTTTACTTCAACATTATTTTTCTTTTTATTCTTCTTTTTCTTAGTATTAACTTCATCGACTGGTTTCATTACTAAAGTATTATCATCATACAAATTACGTATCTCTGACTCTAAATCATTAACAGTTTTAGTAATAAAACTAGTATCAGCTTCACTAATAGTGCTTAATTGTTTAGTAGCTTCTAATTCTTCTACTATTTCTTTTACTTCTTTATCTAATTTTTTTGTTTTTGTTTTTCTCTTAGTACTTTTAACCTTACTCTTCTTAGTACTATCACTTTTCTTAGTTTTTCTCTTTTTAGTAGTCTTTTTAGGCTCTTCTACTTTCTCTTCTACATCATCATTAGTAGTAGCACGTCTAACTTTTTCTACTAATTCTTTTTTCTTCATTTCAGTGACTTCTCTGTCATCTTTTTTTACTATGTTAGATAAAGCTTCAATTTGTTTTTCTAATTTGTCAACATCTTTCTTCATAATATCACCCAACCATATAAGTCCTCAAATTCGCGAGTATTATACCATATTTGTCCTAAAAAAGCAATAGACACAGCTAAACTGTGTCCATTTTTAGTATGTAGTTCCACCCCACTCAACAGCGACAAATCCACGTCTTGCTGTATGAGTAAGAACTTCTTTCTTAATTTCAGTCTTCTTATTAACTTTCTTAATATGAATTACTACTCTAAGTAATGTATCAGGTTTAGGACTAATATTAATCTTATTATAACTTTCTCTTTCATTAGTTAATTCAAAATAAACTAAACTCTTCTTATTCTTTTCTAATATTGGTAACCAATAAGTAATAAACTCATTTCTTTCTCTATCACTTAATCCAATATATTCTAATTTTTCTTCCAAGAAATCAATCGCATCATCATCTTCTACATAGAATCCAGTACTAAAATCTACATCATGTACTTTCTTCTCATCCCAATATAATCCGTAATAGTATTTATCATTATAATCATATAAATCACCATTCTTATTAGCTTTAACACTCCATTTATTACGGAATTTAGGATATGTAGTTTCTAATAATTCAGGATGTTCAAATGTAACAGTAACATTAGTTGTCTTCTTAGGATATAAATAAAGTATTGGTTTAGCTATTCCACCACATTCAGTAGTCTTTCTCTCACTACCATTTGCTTTAGAATAAATATATTCAAAACAATCAGTTCTACTATCTTTTTTATTTATTTGGAATAAAGCTCCATCATTATATTTTAATCCAAAATTATAGCTACCAACATCAGTATCATCACCAAAGTCATTTAATACTGTACCGTTTGTATTAACAAGTAAAATATGATTATCTTGATTAACTAACATATATCTACCTTCTACGATGTCATAAATCATATCATATTTTCCTTCAAAGTATCTTTTACCATTGAAATCATATACATCTTTACTATTATAATCATCACTGTCACTAGCAAGTATATAATCACCACTTACGAATAAATAACTATAATTTCCAATAATTGTTCTACCATTCAAATAATTAATAACTGATGTATTATTATCTCTACCAACTATAATATTATCTGTACCTTCAAGTGTTGGTATTGAAAAACTAGGACCAGTAACTCCCATACCAAAGTTTGATCTTATGTAATCATAGATAGTACTAGTAATCTTATCTCCTGTTACATAATTATATACTGCATACTTATCTCCAATTCTAACACCAGCATAATTAGTATAACTACCATCACTATAAATAGGTTCTACACTAGTATAACTAATATTAGGAAGTACTTGCTTACCATCTAAATAATTAGCAATATGAACATTATAATCTTCATCAAACCAACCAACATATTGTAATGATTTATTCTTAGATAATAATGTAACTTCTGTAAACTTACCTCCAGTATTAACTATATATTCTTTTGCGCCATTTATTTTATCTAAACTAGCTTTATTACTAGACTCATCATAATACACTTTAAAACTAGTATTACCATCAAATTCTGGCTCTTTCTGTTCTTCACCATATGAATACTTAGTACTCTTACCATCAATCTTACATTTATTTAAATATACTTTTCCATCTTCATATATTTCATTAGTACTACATTTTACTTTATGATTATAATTAACAAGCTTTTCAGCAGCTTCAAACTTTAATAAAACATTCTGATTAGTATAATATACTCCAATAATACCCTCTAATGCTTCACCATAACCATTAATTATTTCTTTCTGTTCTTTATTACTCAATGTCTTTTTAACATTAGTATCTACCTTTTTCTTATTACCATTTAAAAGTAATATAACAAGCAAAACAATTAAAGCAATAACAACAATACCAATAATTACGAATATCCATATTTTTTTCTTTTTCTTAGGTTTCTTTTCTTTATCTTCTTTGTCTTCTTTTTTAGATTCTTCTACTACTTCTTCTTTTTCTTCTAATCTTTCTCTTCTCTCTTCTCTTGTTTCGTGTACTTCCTCAATTCTTTTAGTATCTTCCTCTTCTTCTACTTCTTCTTCATAATTATCAATATCAAATTTTTTAGTATCAACATCTTCTTCTGTTACTTCTTCATCTACTGCTTCATGTTTACCACGATTCTTTAAATTATCTATTTCTTCGTCAATTTTCTTAATATCGTCATCCATTCGCTTCACCTCTAGCATAAGTATATCAAATAAACAACCAATTATTAATAAAAAAGTATTATTAAAGTGTAAACTAAAAAGTAGTAATTACTTACTACTTTTATATTTCTTTATTATATTATTATATTTACTTTTAAGATCTTTTTTAGTAGCTTCATCAAGTGCTAAATCAATATCCTCATCTTTTATCTCAGCTAAATCAACATTATAATCAATAATATTACCATCTTTAATTATAAAGACACTTGGTACATCAAAATTATCTATTCCTAGTAATTTAACGAGTTTCTTATATTTTTTATTATTACTATCCATAAGTTTTTTAGGATTATAATAATAAGCTTCTTCGATATCATTCTTCATTAATACTTCTGTCAATGTCTTAGCACCAACACTACAAACATCACAATCAGAATTACCAAAGAATATAATACCTGAACCTTTTTCTAATACTTTATATATATCATTTAAAGATGCATATACAAATGGATTATTACGAGAAACAGAATATTCTCTAGCAAAAGTATCTGCTGACGTAACTTCTTCCATTTTCTTAACTTCACAACCACTTACTAAAATGATCATACATAGAAATAACAATAATACTTTTTTCATAAAAATCTCCTAAAAACTAATTAAGCAGCATTCATTTGAGCAGCAACTTCTTCAGCAAAGTTTTCTTCTCTTTTTTCAATACCTTCACCAACAGCGAATCTAACCATAGAAACGATTTCTCCACCATTGTTTTTAACATAGTTTTTAACAGTAACTCCACTATCTTTAATAAAGTCTTGTTCTTCTAAACAAATTTCTTTAAAGAATTTAGAAAGTCTTCCAGTGGCCATCTTTTCAATAATATCTTCTGGCTTCTTAGCATTCTTTTCATCATTCTTAATTTGTTCTTTAATAATAGTAGTTTCATGTTCAATCATATCTTGAGGAACACCATCTCTATTAACAGCAATTGGAGCCATAGCAGCTGCTTGCATAGCAACATCTTTAGCAACTTCTTCATTAGCACCTTTTAATACTACTACAGTACCAATCTTTCCACCCATATGTTTATAAGTACC
>CACXFY010000024.1 GCA_902767005.1 uncultured Erysipelotrichaceae bacterium | reverse complement strand
TGAATATAGAAGACATTAAAGATATTAAATTAGAATATTTAAAACCAGAAGATAAATGGATATTATCCAAATATGAAAAAACTGTAAAATCAGTAACTAAACATATGGATAAATATGAATTTAATTTAGCTGGAGCAGAAATATATGATTTTACTTGGAATACATTCTGTGATTATTATATTGAAATGGCTAAATATAGCTTAGATAGTTCTGCTACTAAGTCAACATTATGTTTTGTTCTATCTGGTATCTTAAAGATGTTACATCCATTTATGCCATTCGTAACAGAAGAAATATATTCTATGTTACCAGTTAAAGATAGTGAATCTATTATGATTGCTGATTATCCAAAATATGATAAAAAATTAGTATTCACTACTGAAGAAGAAGCAACAGATGATGCTGTAGAATTCATTAAAAACTTTAGAAATATTAAAGCAGAAAATAATATAACTAAAGAAATGAAAGTAATGTTTGATACTGAAGATGATAATGAATTAATAGTAAAAATGTTAAAACTAGATTCTCATTTAGTAAAAGAACCATTAGGTATCAAAGCTTATAAAGTATTCTCTAATCATATTAAAGCACATATTTTCTTTGAACGTGTAGAAACAGAAGCTGACATATTAGCTAAAGAAGCTCAAATAAAACTATTAGAAGCATCTATTAAGAGAAGAGAAACATTACTATCTAATGAAAACTATGTTAATAAAGCACCTAAGAATATTGTTGAAATGGATAGACAAAAATTAGAAGAAGAAAAGAAAAAATTAGAAGAATTAACAAAATAATTCTTCTTTTTTTTGTTATAATAATTATAGGTGAGAAATATATGCTTATACTTAGTTGTGGTGATACACCTTTGACAGTAATAATATTAGTTGCAAGAAGAATAATAGATATTATTCATATAATTGTTCCTATATTATTAATTTTGATGGTATCAATTAGTTTATTCAAATTAATTACTGATCCAAATGCCAAAGGTGGGCATAAGAAATTATTTAATCAAATTATAGCTGCTGTAGTAATATTTATGATACCAATTTTTTTAGATGTTACATTAGGTATATTACCTGGTGAATCTAATTTTATATCTTGTTGGAATGAAGTCAGAGTAAGTGCTAATATTAAACCAGAAAGTACTTATATTTCACCTAATAATTCTAAAAAGTCTCTTCAAATTGTTAATAATCCAAATGATTATGAAATGGGTGATGAAAAAAATATTGATAGTAATACTACAACTAGTACTACAAAATCAAGCACTAATAAATCTGGTATATCAGGTCGTGAAATAATTGCTTATGCTGAAAAGTTTAATGGTAAACCATATAAATCTGGTGGTTACTGGAACGGAGAACTACCATATACCTCTACAGACTGTGTAGGCTTTGTTAGAGGAGTTTATAAACATTTTGGAATAAGTATACCAACTAATGCTTCAAAACTATTTACAACACCAAGTAAGTTTACTGTCGTGACAGGTCAACCTCTAAAGGCAGGTGATATAGTAGTCTATAATCACCATCGAGCACTAGCAACCGGAGAAGGTAATAGATTAATACATGCTATGGGTGTAAAATATGGAATTGGACATAGTAAAAACTATAAAAGCTGTGGAGCCGGTCCAGTTAGAGGAGTAGTAAGAGTAAAAGCACTATCAGAGTAATTGTAAAATAAAAGAGAATAATTAAAAATTATTCTTTTTTTTTTGTTATAATAATAATAGGTGATAATATGAAGAATAAAAAATATCTATTATTAATAATACTAATATTACTAATTCTTCTAAGTATATTATTTATATATCTATATAACAGACCAATTAATTATCAAAATAAATTAATAGATTCAACTAAAGATATAGTATATGACAAAATAAGCACTACTAAAGATAAAGTACCTTATATAAATATAAAAAGTGAAGTAGTAAATAAAATAAATAATGAAATAGATAAAATGTATGAAGAATATAATTATTTTTCACCAGATGGTTTTTCTTACAAATATAATGTAAGCAAAGATATCTTATCTATTATTATAAAAGCCTATGTAGTAAAACCAGAAAGTACTCATTATGATATGATTTATAAATCTTATAATATAGATCTAAAGAATGATAAATTATTAACTAATGAAGAAATATTAAATAGATTTAATATAACTGAAAAAAAGATGGAATACTATTTATATAATAAATTTATTAATTATTATAATGACTTATTAGATAAAAAGTATTTTACACAAAAAGAATGTGATTTTGATTGCTTTCTAGAAAATAAAAATGTTGAGAACTTATTAGATGATAATTATTATTATATAAATAATAATCATTTAGAATTATATAAAAACTTTAATATTTTTACAGATTTTAAAGAAGAGAATTATTTCAATGAAGAAAGCTTTCATTTTATTATTACTTAAGAAGAGGTGAGTAAATGCTAATATTAAATTGTGACAACTTAATTAGTTCTTGTTGTTCCGATTATGCTTTAGCGAAAGTACTATCTGTTCTTAATGGTATTCTAGGATTAATACATATAATAGTACCAATTATTTTAATGATAGCT
>CACXFY010000023.1 GCA_902767005.1 uncultured Erysipelotrichaceae bacterium | reverse complement strand
TATCATAATAAACCTCCAATCACATTAACAATATCTTGTCCAAATATTGCCACCCCACCTACAAACGCTACAATACATAAAACTAAAGATGCTGAACTAGCACAATCTTTCGCAATCTTAGCAAGTGGATGAATATCCGTAGTAATCAAATCAATAGTAGCCTCTATTGCTGAATTAATAAATTCAAGTGCTGCTATTGCTCCACACATACTGATTACAAATAACCATTCTCCTAACGAAATATTAAATACGAAACCAAGAGCAATAACAATAATAGTACAAACTAATATTATTATCATATTATGTTCATATTTTAAACAATAAATAAATCCATCAATTGCATGATTAAAACTCTTCCAATATCTTTGTAATGCATTACCTGTATCTTTATTTCTTTTTGGAGTTTTCTTAAATAATCTATCTAGTAATCCCACAATCACTTAATACCTCCTCTTGTTTACCAAACATAACCTTCTCATCTTCTTCATTCATATGATCATAACCAAGTAAATGATAAAAACCATGTACTGCTAAAAAACATATTTCTCTCATAAAACTATGTCCATATTCTTCTGCTTGTGAACGAGCTTTATCAATTGAGATATAAATATCACCTAATATTCTCTCATCACTACCAACTACTAAACTCTCATCATCTTCTAAAGCAAAAGTAATAACATCAGTTTCTCTATCTATTCCTCTATAATTCTTATTCAATTCATGAATATAATTATTATCAACAATTATTATATTAAAGCTAGTATTTTTTAACTTTTCTTTTTTCATTGCATATTCTAATACTTCTTTTACTTTATCTAATTCAACTATATCTTCAACTGTCTGATTAAATATTTCTATTTTATTCATTACTCCTCCTATATCAATATAATTACTCCGATCAGAATAATAACACTAACTATATTTAAGAACCATTCACTTTTAAATACGCTTGGTACTTTATCACCAATATACGATAATAAATGATAAATATAGAATCCTACTACTCCACCAATAACATTCAGTATAATATCATCTACATCAAATACTCTACCCACCATAGTTAATTGAACTAATTCAATTGCTAAACTAGTAATAACTGTAATAAATAAAGTAAGCCAAACTTTCTCATTATTTAAATAATAACTAATGAAAAAACCAAAAGGTAAAAACATCAACATATTACCAATAACATTTTTTATAAATAATCTAGACGTAATACTATATCTAAATATCTCATTAAAAGGAATAAAATTATTACTTGCCCAACTAACATCATCTTGAAAAGTAACTACTTGGAATAAACATAATATATAAATTATAAATGACAACATTAATAATTCTTTATAAAAGACAAATCTTTCCTTATCTTTATTCTTTATTATATAACTTAATCTACAAGACACTATTACAACGACACTAATAATAATCATAGGCCAAGTAAAATTAACAACACCCTGAATTGTATTGGTAAGTGGTTCTATCACACTATCCCTCCTCAATCTAATAATATTTTACTATTAATCTTAATCTTTTTCAATAAAAGAAAAAATACACCGAAGTGTATTTATTGTAATTTCTCTCTAATAATTGTCGAAACTTCTTTCATATCAGCCTTACCTTTTAGTTTAGCTTGAGCTTCTTTCATTACTTTACCCATATCTTTTTGACTTTCAGGCTTAACTTCTTCAAATATTTCATCAATTATTTTTAATACTTCTTCCTTACTTAATTGTTCTGGTAAATAAGTCATCAAAATATCTATTTCAGCTTGAGTTTGATCAATTAAATCTTGTCTATTTCCTTTTTCAAATTCAACAATAGACTCTTTTCTCATCTTAACTTGTCTATTAACAACATCAATTAATAATTCATCATTAATCTCTCTTTTATGATCAATAGCTTCTTGCTTTAAACCAGCTTTAACACCTCTAATAACTGCAAGTCTCTCCTTCTCATGATTCTTCATAGCTTCAATCATATCTTTATCTAATTTTTCTACCATATTATCACTCCTTGTTCATATTATACCATAAAAATAAAAAATAGAGATTAATAATCTCTACTTCTTGATTTTTCTCTTTTTCTAGAATTCTTAATTCCTTCTTTTTTAGCAGCTCTTCTCCTTACCCCTGGTTTGTCATAAGCTTCTCTCTTTTTAAACTCTGAAGGGACACCGTCTCTTGCTACTTTTTGCTTGAATTTTCTTAGAGCTTGATCTAAGTTACCTCTAACAGCTACTTTAGTCGCCAATTTTATCCCTCCCTTCGCACTAACTACAAAGAATTATAACAAATGATTTGTTATTTTTCAACAATTTTTATGCTTTTTTTGACAAAATAATACGTTTTGTCCACAGTTTTATGTACAAAAATCTAGCTTTTTATAAAATCAAGTATATCTTCATATACTTTTATCTTATCTTTTTCATTCAATATGGCATGTTTCATTCTACTATATAAGATATAATCCATATTCTTATAACCAATCTCTTTTAAGTGATTAATACTCTTCATCCATAACTTTTTATTTTTAATAATAATGTCATCTTCTCCAGCAATAAATAAAACATTCAAATTCTTATTTCTAACTTTATAATTATCATCATATGTATTAATCATTAAATGCATTAAATTAATAAAACCATTAACAGTAAATATATATCCACAGTTCTTATCTTCACTATATTCTTTTACATATTTTCTATCATAACTTAACCAATTATTAGTACTATCTACTCCAAGCACTAACTTATTTAAGAATTTACTTCTATATCTATCACCTTTTATTCTCTTAAATAAATTACAAATACTTAAACCCATTTTACTCATATTATTAATACTAGGAGATCCACACACAATTAATTTATCTATTTCTTTATCATACTTTTTCAAATAACATCTAACAATTAAACTACCCATTGAATGACCAAGTAATGTAATACTTTTATTTGGAAATTTATCTTTTACATATTTAGTTACTTCATATAAATCATCTAC